>JAHWKS010000395.1 GCA_019347795.1 Planctomycetota bacterium
GTTGTTGATCCTGCGTATCTCGGGGTGGAACTGACCACGCCGGAGGAAGGCGGCGGCGCGAAGGTCGCCCGCGTCTTTGAGGATACGCCGGCCGCAAAGGCCGGGCTGAAGGAGGGAGATCGCATCGTCGCGGTAAACGACGAGGAAGCTGCCGACCCGGAGGACCTTTCGTCGCTTGTCGGGCGGCTGACCGCCGGCGCCGAGGCAGAGCTGCTCATCGCACGCGATGGCCAGGAGCAGACGATCACGGTGACGCTAGGGCGACGCGAGACCCCGGCGCCGCAAAAGCCGTTGAGCGGGTGGAAGGTCGATCTGGTCGTTCCGCAGGAGTACCGGCTGCACGTCCTTCCGGCGCCGGGGAAGGCGGGCATCAGCCATGACTACGTGAAAGCGTTGGAGAAGGCCCTCGGTGAATTGCTGAAAAAGCAACCGGGAAGCGTCCGCGTGAAGCCGCCGGACCCGCGGCAGCCGCCGCTCGCCATTCCGGCGCCGACCGCGCCTCAGGCGCCGGCGCCGCTGGCCCTCCGCGTGCAGCGATCCGATGTGGATCGCCGGTTGAACGATCTCGCCGACGAGGTCAAGGCCCTGCGGAGCGATGTGAAGCGACTCGGCGAGCAACTGAAGGCGGTTGCCGAGAAGCTCGACGAGTAGTGTAGACAGACGGCGGGGGTGAATAGAATGGGAAGTGCGTTTCCCGTTCTCTCCCTGATGCGACCGCCATGACCACAACCGCCGAGCAACTGCAATCCGCCATCGAGCAACGCGCCGCCCGCGTGGGCGTCGTGGGCCTGGGTTACGTGGGCCTGCCCCTGGTGCGCGCGAGCATCGCCGCGGGATACGCGACGCTCGGCTTCGACGTCGATCCGCGGAAGATCGAACGTCTGGCGAAAGGCGAAAGCTACATCAAGCACGTGCCGTCGGAGTGGATCGCATCGTGCCTCAAGGAAGGCAGGTTCGAGCCGACCGCCGACATGTCGCGGCTGGGCGAGGCGGATGTGATCCTGATCTGCGTGCCCACGCCGCTCACCGAAAGCCGCGATCCCGATCTTTCCTATGTCGAGGCGACCGCCCGGATGGCGGCGGCGACCCTGCGCCCCGGGCAGCTCGTGGTGCTAGAGAGCACCACCTATCCCGGCACGACGCGCAATGTCCTCTTGCCGATCCTCGCCGAGAAGGGGCTTCAGCCCGGGGGCGACTTCTTCCTCGCCTACAGTCCCGAGCGGGAGGATCCCGGCAATCCGCAGCACTCGGCCAACAGCATCCCGAAGGTGGTGGGCGGTCTGGATGAGACGAGCCTCAAGCTGGCCGACGCGTTTTACTCGCGCGTCGTGGTGCAGACGGTGCCGGTCTCCAGCGTCGAGGTGGCCGAGGCCTGCAAGATTCTGGAGAACACGTATCGGGCGGTGAACATCGCCCTGGTGAACGAGCTGAAGGTGCTGCTCTCGCGGATGCACATCGACGTGTGGGAAGTGATCGACGCGGCCAAGACGAAGCCGTTCGGCTTTCAGGCCTTCTATCCGGGACCGGGATTAGGGGGGCACTGCATTCCGATCGACCCCTTCTACCTGACATGGGTGGCGCGGAAGCACGGCCTCTCGACCCGCTTCATCGAGCTGGCGGGCGAGGTGAACGCCAACATGCCGCACTACGTGATCGGCCGCGTGTTCGAGGCGCTCAACGCCGCCGGGAAGCCGCTCAAGGGGAGCAAGGTCTGTTTGCTCGGCGCCGCGTATAAGAAGGACGTAGACGATCCGCGGGAAAGCCCGACCTTCCGCCTGATGGAGCTGCTGCAGGAGCATGGGGCGGAGGTTTCGTACAACGATCCGCACATCCCGCGTCTTCCGGCGATGCGCAGCTTCGACGTGCCGCCGCTGGAGAGCCGGCCGCTCACGCCGGAGTTTCTGGCGGAGCAGGACTGCATCCTCATCTGCACCGACCACTCCGCCTACGACTGGGACTACGTCGTCCAGCACGCCCGCTGCGTCATCGACACCCGCAACGCCGCCCGCGACGTGACGCAAGGGCGGGAGAAGGTCTGGAAGGCGTGAAATCACGCCCTGCTGAACCCTTTCCTCCGTTCCGGCGCACTAACCCTCCGTGAGCACGGCGACGATTGAAGCGCGGCTGACTCCGGCCGAGCTGGTGCGGCACCATCAGGCGGCGGTGTGGCGGTATCTGCGTTACCTGGGCTGCGACGCGGCGCAGGCGGACGACGTGACGCAGGAGACGTTTCTGGCCGTGCTCGAAAAACCGTTCGAACAGCGTTCGGAGGCGGCCACCGCCGCGTACCTGCGGACGGTGGCCCGCAACCGGTTCCTTGCACTGCTGCGGCGGGAGAAGAACGGCCCGACCGCGGCCGACGTGGCGATCGCGGAGGAGGTCTGGTCGCAGGCGGCCGGCGCCGGGGAAGATGAATACCTCGATTCGTTGGATGACTGCCTGATGGAGTTAACCGGCCGCGCCCGGAGGGCGATCGAGCTTCGCTACCGCGACGACCGCTCCCGCCGCGAGATCGCCGCCGAGTTGGAAATGACCGAAGACGGAGTAAAGACCCTCCTCCGCCGCACCCGCGACGCGCTGCGAAGATGCGTGGAGCGGCGGGTGGGCGCGTAGCCGTTGTTAGGAGCGATGCATATTCGTGGAGTTGTCGTGTCGAGAAGCCCGGCTAAAGCCGGCTCTGGTCGAAAGGTAGATGCACTTTTCCAATCCACCAGCTAAAGCTGATGGCAGACACTGGCCGGCTGAAGCCGGCCTCTTTGAATTGACGCAACTCGTAAAGCAAAATCTCAAGAGTCATGACCAACCCACGCCGAGACTACGAAGATCGACTCATCGAAACCGCGCTGCGGGAAAAGTTCGGCGGCGCCCGGCCGCCCGACCTGAGCGAGCGAGTGCTCGCCGCGCTTGCGGGGAACGACGTCAAGCCGGCGGCGGCGGCGAAGGAGCGCCGCTTTACCCTCCGCGCCGTCGCGCTCATCGCGGTCTCGGCCTGTCTGTTGCTGGCGGTCGCCCTTGGCTCGTGGGAACTCTCTCCAGAGCAAGTGGTCCATGAGGAGCGAGCCGTCGGCGACGTTGCGATCAACTGGGCCGGCAGCCATCAAGCGCTTCCTCCCAACTACCGAACTTCGCTGGAGGTCGAATTGGCCGCCCTGACCAGGCACGCGGCGGCCGTTGATGCCGAACGCCGCCGCCGAAGCGAATCCCCTCAGTTACTGGTCACGCCGCGCATTGCACACATCGCCGAGGCGGAAGCGCAGTCCGCATACCAGGTTCCTGTCGAGGAAAACGCCGCGGCAAGGTACGATGCCCACGTCTCGGAGCGTTACGCTGAAACTGACCTCCCTCAGGTTCAGGCGGTCGTCAGCCAGGCGGCGCTCGCCGATCAAGCGAAGTTTGATGCCCTGGGCAAGGCATACAAGTCGGAACGCCCCCAATTCAATGCCGAGCGGGCGGAGATGCTTCGGCATAAGATTCTCAACCTTCGCCAAGACCGCGGCCAAGGTCCCGGCGAGGGGGGCGACCAGTATGCTCGCATCGTCGAAAACCCGTTCCTCCGCACGCTCGAGAGCCCCCTTTCCACGTTCTCCATCGACGTGGACACGGCGTCTTACGCCAAGGTGCGGATGTATCTCTTGCAGCAGGGGATGCTGCCGCCTCCCGATGCGGTGCGGATCGAGGAGCTAGTCAACTACTTCGACTACGACTACGACGGCCCGGAAGATGAGCATCCGTTCGCCGCCCACCTGGAGGCGGCGGAGTGCCCCTGGAATCCAACGCATCGTCTCGTGCGGATCGCGCTCAAAGGGCGCGAGATCGAGAAGGAGCGGCCGGGGTCGAACCTGGTGTTTCTGCTCGACGTGTCCGGCTCCATGGACCAGCCCAACAAGCTGCCGCTGGTGAAGGCCGGAATGAAGATGCTCGTGCGGCAGCTGAGCGAAAACGACCGCGTGGCGATCGTCGTCTACGCCGGCGCCGCGGGCCTGGTCCTCTCCTCCACGCCCGGCAGCGAACAGGCGACGATCCTGGAGGCGATCGACCGGCTGCACGCCGGCGGCTCGACCAACGGCGGCGAGGGGATTCGCCTGGCGTATCAAACCGCGCTCGATCACTTCCTCGAAGGGGGCGTGAATCGCGTGATCCTCTGCACCGACGGCGACTTCAACGTCGGCGTCACCAGCACGGGCGAGCTGACCCGGCTGGCCGAGGAGCAGGCCAAGGCGGGCGTGTTCCTGAGCGTCCTGGGCTTCGGCATGGGCAATCACAACGACGCCATGCTGGAGGAGCTGTCGGGCAAGGCGAACGGCAACTACGCCTTCATCGACACCGAGAGCGAAGCCCGCAAGGTGCTGGTCGAGCAGATGGCCGGCACGCTGGTGACCATCGCCAAGGACGTGAAGATCCAGGTCGAGTTTAATCCGGCGGAAGTGGCCGCCTATCGCCTCCTGGGATACGAGAACCGCATTCTCGCCGCGGAAGATTTCAACGACGACAAGAAAGATGCCGGCGAGATCGGCGCCGGCCACACCGTGACGGCCCTCTACGAGATCGTCCCCGCCAAGGCGAGCGGGGGGCGTGAGCCCCCTGATGACGCCGCCCTTCCCGCATCACCCGCCGTGGACGACCTCAAATATCAAAGCGAGCGCAAGCTCACCAAGAACGCCGACAGCGGCGAGCTGCTCACGCTCAAGTTGCGATACAAGAAGCCCGACGCCGACACGAGCACGCTCATGACCCGGCCGCTGGCGGACGCCGGCGGCCGCTTCTCCGCCGCCAGCCGCGACTTCCAGTTCGCCGCGGCCGTGGCCGCCTTCGGCATGATCCTCCGCGGCTCGCAGCATCACGGGACCGCCACGCTCGACGTCGTCGAAGAGATCGCCGCATCCGCGAAAGAACCCGACCGCTTCGGCTACCGGGCCGAGTTCCTCGAGCTGGTCAAAGCCGCCCGGCGGCTCCGCGGCGGATAAGTGCAGCGGCGAAGCCGCGGCAGCATTTAGCCGCAGGCGCAAGCCTGCGGTAGCGGGCGCTCCACGCGCTCACGGTCGAGTTGCCGCCGCGTCGCCGTCTTACCGTCACGTCCACTTCGCCTCCCCGCTACGGCAGCATCACCGGCTCGCCGCCGCTCTTGGTGACCAGACGGCGGAGGGTCTCCAGGTCGGTCGATTCGGTGAGCGTGTACACCGAGCCGTCGGCCAGGGCGATGTTCACGCCGCCGTGGCCGCTGGCCAGGCCCGTGCCGTCGCGGACGGAGTTAATCATCGCGTTGAGAGCATTCACATCCAGGTCCACCGGCGCCATCCAGTGCGACGTGGCGCCGACGACCTCCACCACCAAGAGCGTATTGGACGTCCCATCCGTCACCTCGCCCATCTGCGTCCACTCTCCCCCTTCAAAGATGCCGTCCGGCGCCGTGATCACCATGTAGCTCGTGGAGTCTGGTGCGCTCTCCGAATCGGCGGGACAGCGGTAGACAGGCATGGTGGGGTACATCGCCGCAAGCTGGCTGTTGTTCGGCCCGTCCCACGGCTCATTGAAGTCGTACTGGTCGTAAATCGGCTGGCTCTCGATAAAGGGAAGAATCGACATGCGCCAACTGTGCATCGGTTGACCGTTCTCATCGGGCACATAGGCTGCCGGAAATGTTTTGTACGTGTCGTGGTAGTTATGCATCGCAATGGCGATCTGCTTGAGGTTGTTCCGGCAGGCGGCCTGCCGCGCGGCGCCGCGGGCGCCTTGGACGGCCGGCAGCAACAGCGCCAACAGCACGCCGCCGCAGGCGAGAAATCCGACGGCGACCACGCCCAGGATGATCAGCACCGCCGACAGGCCCCCGCCGGACGGCTTCGGCGGCGGAGCCCCCATCGGCTTACCGGGAATGGTGACCGGCTGCCCGCACTCCGCGCAGGGACCGGTCTGCCCGGCATACGTGTCGGCGATGGTTTTGGCGGCGCCGCAGTGCGGGCAGGTGAAGGCGATGGGCATGACGGCCTCGAAGTAAGTCGGAAGGATGAAGGACGAAATAGGAGGGGCG
>JAHWKS010000396.1 GCA_019347795.1 Planctomycetota bacterium
CCCTTAAACTGGAAGCGGAAGAGCGAGCGCGGAGACTTCTTTTTCCGCTCGGCGGGCGGGATCACGTCGAACCACTGCTCGCCGGCGCCGTGCATGATAATCCGCCGCTGCCGCGAGCTGAGCTGCTCGAACGGAACGTCGAGCGGCACGCCCGCCCCCGCCGAGAGCGCCTCGAGCATCCACAACGATACGGGATTGCTCAGGCCGGGCCAGAGATCGAGCGCCCCCTCCGCCAGCGTCAATTTCGGATCGCGCAGCAAGGCCGCGGGGTTCGCCCCCGTCTGCACGCCGAGGCCTTCGCACGCGGGGCACCAACCCAGCGCGCTGTTGAACGAAAAATTGTGAGGGGTGAGCGGCTCGAAGCTTCGCCCGCAGCGATCGCAGGCGAGGTGTTGACTGTGCACGACCACCGGCCACCGCGTTTCGGGAACGTCGTCCTGCGGCCAGGCGACGCTCATCACGCCGCGTCCCAGGGCGAGGGCGTTCTCGACGCTTTCCGCGATTCGTGAGCGAACGTCCCCTTTCACCACCGCCCGGTCGATCACGACCTCCACGCGGTGTTTGCGGCGGCGGTCGATCTTGGGCGGGTTGTCGAGCGACAACGTCTCGCCGTCCACCCGCACGCGGACATAGCCGGCGCCGCGAATCTCCTCCCAGAGCGACTCGTACTGCCGGCCGACCTCGACTTCCACCGGCGCCATCAGGTACAGCTTCGTCCCCTCCGGCTCGGACATGATCTTATCGACCACTTCATCCTTGGTCTGCGTGCCGATGGGGCGGTCGCAATCAGGGCAGTGCGGCTTGCCCATCCGGGCCATCAAGATTCGCAGGTAATCGTAGACCTCGGTGACGGTGCCGACCGTGGACCGCGGCGAGTGCCCGAGGTTCTTCTGCTCGATGGCGATGGCGGGGGAAAGGCCGTCGATGTGCTCCAGCGCCGGTTTCTGCATCTGGCTGACGAACTGCCGGGCGTAGCTGCTGAGGCTTTCCACGTATCGCCGCTGCCCCTCGGCGTAGATCGTGTCCATCGCCAGCGAACTCTTGCCGCTGCCGCTGGGACCGCAGAAGATCGTCATCTTGTCGCGGGCAACCTCGACGTTCACATCCTTGAGGTTGTGTTGCTTTGCGCCTTGCACGGTGATCTTGGTGGCCAGCTTCGCCGCGGACTTCTTGCTGCGAGACGGGGTTTTGCGTCGGGCGGCGCCGTTCTTCTTCGCCCCTTCCTGCTCGAAGAGGCGAGCGAGCGCCTTCCCCGTGTGCGAATCGTCCCGCTGGGCCAGCTCCTCCGGCGCGCCGACGGCGACGATTTGTCCACCCGCATCGCCGCCCTCGGGACCAAGGTCGATAACCCAGTCGGCCGTCTTGATCACATCAAGGTTGTGCTCCACCACCAGCACGGTGTTCCCCGCGTCGGCGAAGTTGTGCAGCACCTTGAGCAGCATCTCGATGTCGGCGAAGTGCAGCCCCGTGGTCGGCTCGTCCAGCAGATAGAGCGTCTGGCCCGTGCTCTTCTTCACCAGCTCGCGGGCGAGCTTGATCCGCTGCGCCTCTCCGCCGGAGAGCGTGGGCGAAGGCTGTCCGATCTTCAGATAGTCCAGACCCACGTCGTGCAGCGTCTGCAGCTTGTGGCGGATGGCGGGCTGGTTCTCGAACAGCGAGAGCGCCTCCTGCACGTCCAGCTCCAGCACGTCGGAGATCGACTTTCCTTTGAATCTCACCTGCAGCGTCTCGCGGCTGAAGCGATGCCCTTCGCACACGGGGCAGGTGACCCACACGTCGGCCAGGAAATCCATCTCCAGCCGGTTCGAGCCGTTCCCCTCGCACGCCTCGCAGCGGCCGCCCTTCACGTTGAAGCTGAAGCGGCCCGGCTTGTATCCCTTCCGCTTCGCCTCGGGAAGCTGCGTGAAGAGGTTGCGGATGTCGTCGAAGACCTTGATGTACGTGCCGGGATTGGAGCGCGGCGTGCGGCCGATCGGGGACTGATCGATGGCGATCAGCTTATCCAGATGCTCCAGCCCTTCGATCCGCTCGTGCAGTCCCGGCTCTCCCAGACCGCCGTTCAAGTCCCGCCGCAGGGCCTCGACGAGGATGTCGTTCACCAGCGAGCTTTTCCCCGAGCCGGAGACGCCGGTGACGCAGACGAACATCCCCAGCGGGATTTCGACATCGACGTTCTTCAGGTTGTTGTGCCGGGCGCCGACAATGCGAAGCGTGTTCTCGTTCCGCTCACGCCGCTTTGCGGGCGTCTCGATCTTCCGCTTGCGGGCGAGGAACTGCCCGGTGACGCTGTACTTCGTGCGAGCGATCTGCGTCGCGGCGCCTTCGGCCACCACGTGGCCGCCGCGGACGCCGGCGCCGGGACCGAAGTCGATGATGTGGTCGGCCGCCCGCATCGTGTCTTCGTCGTGCTCGACGACGAGCACCGTGTTGCCCATGTCCCGCAGTCGCGAGAGGGTGCTGAGGAGGCGGTCGTTGTCGCGGGGATGAAGGCCGATGGACGGCTCGTCGAGGACGTACAGCACGCCGACCAGGCCGGAGCCGATCTGCCCCGCCAGACGAATCCGCTGCGACTCGCCGCCGGAAAGCGTGGGCGCCGTGCGGTCGAGCGTCAGGTAATCGAGCCCCACGTTCAGCAGGAAGCCGAGCCGCCCGCGGATTTCTTTGAGCACTTCCTGGGCGATGAGGGCGCGGGTGGCGTCGAGCTTGACGTCGCGAAAGAAGTCGGCGGCGTCGCCGACGGAGAGGTTGCAGACTTCGGGGAGGCTCAGCGACTGACCGGCGAACTTCTCATATCCCCCGGCGATCTTTACCGCGCGGGCCTGCGGGTTGAGCCGCTCGCTGTTGCACGCGGGGCAGCGCATCGAGCGCATGTACTTTTCGAGCTGCCGAATCTTCATCCGGCTCTTCGCCTGGCGATGCTTCGAGACAAGGCTGGGAATCACGCCTTCGAACCGGCCGCCGTACTTGATCGGGGCCGAGCCGCTCCGCCACGTGAAGGTGATGTGCTGATCGCCGGTCCCCCACAGCCACAGCTCTTGCAGCTTCGGCGGCAGGTCGCGCCACGGAGTCTCCAGCAGGACGCCGCTCTTGAGGTCGAGAACGCGCTCCATCGTCTCGGCCACGCCTTTGTAGATGTGCCGCCGCCAGCGCCCCATCTCGTTCCACAGTCCGACCAGCTCGATGGCGCCCTCCTTGAACGATTTTGAGGGATCGGGAATCAGCAGCTCGGGATCGAACGAGAACAGTTGCCCCAACCCGTCGCACTGCACGCACATCCCATGCGGGCTGTTAAAGCTGAAAAGCTGCGGGCTGGGAGGCTCGAAGCTGATCCCGCACGCCGTGCAGGCGTAGTGGGCGGAGAGGATGATGTCTCCCAAAGTAGTAGGCACACTCCGTGTGCCGTTCTTCGGTTTCTTGGATGGCTTCGCTTCCTCGGACGGCGCCCGGAGTGTGCCTACTACCTTGCCCTCCGGCGCTACGATCAGACTTCCCTCGCCCAGCTTGAGCGCCAACTCCACCGCCTCGGCCAATCGCGTCCGCACTTCAGGCTTTACTTCGAGGCGATCGACCACCACCTCGATGTCGTGCCGCATCTGGCGGTCGAGTTGCAGATCGTCGCCGAGCGAGACGATCTGCCCATCGACCCGCGCCCGCGCGAAGCCCTGGCGCCGCAGATCTTCGAACAGGTCGCGATACTCTCCCTTTTGACTGCGAATGATCGGCGCCAGCACCGAAAACCGCGATCCCGGCTCAAGCTGCATCACGCGGGCGAGGATCTGCTCCCGCGACTGCGCGGTGATCTCCCTCCCGCACCGCGGGCAGTGCCCGGTCCCGACGCGGGCGTAGAGCACTCGCAGGTAGTCGTAGATTTCCGTGATCGTGCCGACCGTAGACCGCGGGTTGTTGCCGGTCGATTTCTGTGAGATGGAGATCGACGGACTCAACCCCGCGATCAAATCCACGTCGGGCTTCGGCATCTGCCCGAGGAACTGCCGGGCGAAGCTGGAGAGGCTCTCGACGTACCGCCGCTGTCCTTCGGCGTAGAGCGTGTCGAAGGCGAGGGAGCTCTTGCCCGAGCCGCTTACGCCCGTGAGGCAGATCAGCTTGTTGCGGGGAAGGATGAGATCGACGTCCCGCAAGTTATGCTCGCGGGCGCCGCGAATGACAATATCCGAGGCGGGCATCGCGCCGTCCGTGGGAGGAGGAGGGAGAAATCGCAGCCCCATATTTTAGGTGACGGCTGTTCAGACGGACAAGGCCGGTCGGCGGCGCTTGACCGGAAGGCGCGTCGGCGAGGACACTGAACGTAGAATAAAATAGGCGGCCCGCCTGTTCCGCAATCCCTTCCAGGGGAGCCGCCGGTATCGAAAAATAAGCGGAGGGCAGCCAAGCCCGCGTTGGTCACCACCAACGTTCTTTGGGTTCGATCGTAAGGTCTTCGGAATCGGCCTCCCACCATTCGCGCCAGGCCGCCTCGTTTTGGCCGAAGTCCTGACCCATCAGCCGGAGGATATGCTTAACGTCCAAGTTCGGCGTGTCTGCGCATTCGATGAAGATGGGCATTGCCGCGGCCGGATCGAAGCGCATCCACATCTCCGCCAATGATAGGCGTTGATGGGCCTCATACGTCTGCGTCCGTTCGTCGAGCAACTCCGAAGGCGGCTCGAGCAGGCGGACCAAGGCCGGATGTTCTAAGGCCATCAGGTCGCGTTCAGCGCTTCGGGCAAAGTACGTCGGCCAGCCAAGCGCCTTCACCAACAGCGGCGCGGCTTCGGGTGTTTGCCACCACGCTGCGGACTTCTCTTGGACCTCGCTCCGCCGTTGGCGCCACCACTGGCGCCAGCGGACCTGGGCCTCTTTCGCGAGACGCTGCTTCGGCCATTCCTCCATGCCGAGGCTTTCTCCCGTGAGTCTCCACAACCCCCACACGCACCGCTCGGCGAAACCGAGCGTTATCAGACTGGGCATATCGTCGCTGGGCATGTGCTCGATCAATGCTGAAACCGCTTGCTCCCTTCCCAGGTTCGCAAGCTGCACAACGGCGACGTGGCGTGTGGACGTATCGTTTACCTCCAAAAGCGTGACGAGCTGAGCCGTGGCGTGTTCGGGAAACTTCTCCAGGATCCTGCCCGCGATGCGTGTGGACAAGATGCGGCCGTCCTGTTTGCTGAGTTCGACGACCGCATCGACAGCCGCTGGACTTTCCGTGAGCCGCAACGCCTCAAACGCCCAGAGCGCGACCCAAATCGTGCGATCCGGCAGTCGCTGAAGATACTCCTCCAGGATCGGGACAGCTCGCTTTCCCATCCGACCGAAGCCTTCCGCCGCCACGCGCGATCGCCAATCGCGCTGGAAGCGGGGATCAATGTCGGCTAGCGCGCCCAGCCGGGCTCCCAGGAGGCGCTTGAGATGCTTTTTGACGTCGCCGTTTTGAAAATCGCGACGAATGTCGATGTACTCCAAAGCCGCTTGGACGTGGGGGACGTCGTTCAGCGGTTCAAGCTCCTCGGCAAGTCGGTCAAGCTGGTCTTGCTGCTCGTAGAGATCGACGAGGATCAGTGCAAGGTCCGTTAACGGGGTCAGTCGGTCGCTCTCGCGCAGCGCCGTCCAGCACAGAGCAACTGCTCGGTCCAGTTGATTCAACTCTCGATGGCAGCGGACCATCCGCTCCACTCGTTCAGCGCGACCCGCCGCCTCACACGTGCCGCACCCATGGCCGCTCGGCCGCCACTCTCGGTACGCTTCCAAAGCGAGGTCGTAGCGCCCCAAACGTTCGTAGATCAACCCCCGTTTTTTCCAACCGCCGTGATGATGGATGTCCTCCAGCGGATAAAGGTCCACCATCGTGAAAAAGACGTCCTTCGCCTTCGCCGCTACGGTTGGATCCGACGCCTCACTCCGGCTCACCACCGCCGGAGCGAGGCGCCAAAAGGTTCGCCGCAGCATGTATCGCGCCTGCAGACGAACCGGCGACGACTCGTCCACGGCGTGTTCCGTCAGTCCTTCGGCTGCCTC
>JAHWKS010000397.1 GCA_019347795.1 Planctomycetota bacterium
AGGCGTTGACCCACTGGTGATAGTGGTTGTCGCCGTCCACCTCGGGCCGCTGGTAGTCCCGGAATTTCTCCTCGGGATAGAGTTTTGCTTCGCCCACGTGCGGCAGCAGCATGAAGCCCTCCTCGCCGACGAAGAGCGAGCCTTGTCCCGGCAGATCGATGCTCGGCAGATTCACCTTCTCGCTTTCCGGCGGGGCGAAGGCGCCGTCGTACCACGTCCAGATGAGCGACTCGGTGGTGTGCTTCGTGCCGGGAAACTCGTATTCGACGATGTTCTTCTCCGGATGGCCAACCCCCGTCGGCGGGCGGCAGGTGGTCTTGGCCCACTTGGGCGCCGTCAGCTCCAGCGCGGCATAGGGCGTATCGAAGATGTGCACCCCCATGTCCCCCAGCGTTCCCGTGCCGAAGTCGATCAGCTTCCGCCATTGTCCGGGATGATAGACGCCGGGCGTGAAGGGCCGCTCGGCGGCGACCCCCAGCCACAGGTCCCAGGCGAGCTTGTCCGGCGGGGCTTGGTGCTTCTCGAAAGGCCCGCCGTCGTAGCCCCAGTTCTTGTTCGACCACGCATAGACGCGGCTGACTTTGCCGATCATGCCTTCCTGAATCATCCGCACCGCGCGGCGATAGGGCGGGCTGGAGTGAACCTGGATGCCCATCTGCGTCGGCAGCTCCTTCTTCTCGGCCGCCAGGCGAAGCTGCCGGGCCTCGAACACCTCATGCGTGAGCGGCTTCTGGCAGTAGACCGGCTTGCCGCGATTAAGGGCCGACATCGCCGCCGGGGCGTGCGTGTGATCGGGCGTCGAGACGACGACCGCGTCGATCGCATCGCCCATCGCATCGAACAACTCGCGGTAATCGCGGAAGGTCTTCGCCTGCGGATGCTCCGCTTTGACCCGCTCCAGCGTCGCCAGATCGACATCGCACAGCGCCGCAACTTCCACCTGCGGATGCGACGAAACCGATCCCAGGTCCGCCCCGCCCATGCCCCCCACGCCGATATGCGCCGTCCGCAGCTTTCCGTTCGGCGAAGCGCCACGGCTCCAGGACGAGATAAAGGGAACCGCAGCGACCGCGGCCCCGGCTTGCAGGAAATGACGACGGGATAGCGAGTGATTCATTTGACTGGCGCTGAAATAGGCTTGGAAGAAGAATCGGGCGAACTCCCGCCCGCCTCAACATGGTAGTCTCACGTCTCCGGACCGTACAGCCAATCCTCACATGCAGGCCGGGAACTTTTTCAAAGTCGCGGAGATTTGCGGACAACAGACAAGAATCATTGCTCCCTCTTGCGACCGTTGCCTCCCCTCGATCTGGCCTGTCTGCGGTCTTCTTCCCGCAGTCGCATCGCCTCCTGGAAAATGGCTTTCATCCCTTCGTCGTCGGTGATCGCTCCGATCGTCCGCCGCCAGTCTTTGTCCCTCGCGACGCCGGCCGCTCCCAACTGGGCGGAGCGCAACTCGATTTGAAGCTGGTCAACGCGAAGCTCCAAATCCTCCAATCGTTGCTCCAGGTTCGTACTTGCCATACTGTCGCCTCGCACGTGAACGGGTCTTCTGCGACGCTACTCGATTGTACCATCACGGCGCGTCCGGCCGAATGCATTGCTCGACCGCTCGACCTCGTAATGCTCGACGCGCTTCGCGCATTTCGCAACAATGAACGCCGCTCGCTTCACGATGAGGTCCTCATGCCGCTCCGTCTCATCGCCACATTCGTGGCGGCCGTTTGCATGGCTTACGCCGCGGCGCCGGCGTCGGCCGCGGAAGTTGATTCGCCGCTGCAACCCGGCGCGTATCTGGCGCCATTCGACGTGAAGGACTGCACCGGCCCCGCGGCCGGGAAGACGCTCTGCTACTACTGCCGGTACGGTCTGCGACCCGTGGCTGCCGTGTTCGTGCGGGAGTGGACCGAAGAAATCACCGAGCTGGTCGCGGCGTTGGAGCGCGAGGCGGCGCGGCCGCGGAATCCGCGATTGGCGACGCTCGTAGTGTACGTCGGGCCGGACACGCAGGAGCTCGAGCAGCGGCTCACGACGATCGCGTCGGTTCACGAGGTCATCCGCACGCCGCTGACCATCTACCGCGACACGCCCGGCAAGCTCAAGGAGACGCTGGGTATCTCTCCCGACGCCGCGGTGACTGCTTATACATGGCGCGACGGGGCGATCTGCTCGGCTCGCGCCTTCGGCCACGCCGCCCTCGCGGCCCGGGAGCGAAAGGCGGTGATCGCCGACGTGCAGTCTTTACTGGAATAAAAACATTTCTCTACTAAAGAACCAAAAGTTTGTTGCATTGGAATTCTCCGATGCGTTAGAATGACACTCCTGCATAAGCGATTGCTTATGCGTTGTCGCGTTCGGAAAGTCTTTCCAGCTCAGAGAAGTACGCAGCGTTCCGGCGGTCGCTTACGAGACAAGCTCGCGGGGACCGTCCCCTCACGTCTTTCGATGGAGTGTCGAGCATGTTGACGTTCATTTCGCAGCGCCGCAGTCGAAATTGCGAAGGCAGCACCCGCCGGGACTTTTTGAAGGTGGGGGCGTTGGGGATGGGCTCGCTTTCTTTGCCTGCCCTGCTTCGCGCCCGGGCCGACGCCGCCGCCGCCGGGCAGGATGTGAAAGATACCTCGGTCATCTGGCTCTGGCTCTCCGGCGGACCGACGCACGTCGAGACGTTCGACCCCAAGATGACCGCCCCCGCCGAGTACCGCTCGATCACGGGCGAAGTCCCAACCTCGCTTCCCGGGGTAACCCTCGGCGGCACCTTCCCGAAGATGGCCGCCGTGGCCGACAAGTTGGCCATTGTCCGCTCGTTCGCCCACACCAACAGCGGGCACGGCGGGGGGACGCACTTCGTGATGACGGGTTACGACAACCGCGCGGTCGATAACGGCGGCCTGCCCACGCGGCCTTCGGTCGGTTCGATCCTTTCCCGCGTGCGCGGTCCGAACAATCTTGACACCGGCATTCCGACCTACGTGCGGATGAACGGAATCCTGGCCGACGGTCCGGCGTTCCTCGGCGCCGCTTACAGCCCGTTCGATCCCAACGGCCAGGCGCGGCAGAACATGTCGCTGGTGGTGGAGCGAAGGCGGCTCGATGATCGGCGGGCCCTGCTCCAGGGGCTCGACCAGGTCAATCGCGACGCCGACCGCAGTCAACTGATGGAAGGCTTGGACTCCTTCGAGCAGCAGGCGTTCAACCTTGTGCTGAGCCGCTCGCAGCAGGCCTTCGATCTGAAGACGGAAGACCCGCGGATCGTGGAGTTGTATGGTCCCCGCCTGGGCCAGCAGCTTCTCACGGCGCGGCGGTTGTGCGAGGCGGGTTGCGGCTTTGTGACCGTCAATTACGGCGGATGGGACATGCACGGCAACATCAAGCAGGGACTCGAGCAGCGCTCGCCGCAGTTGGATCATGCCGTGGCCGCCTTGGTGGAGGACATGTCGCAGCGCGGCGTGGACAAGAACATCCTGCTGGTGGTCACTGGCGAGTTCGGCCGCACTCCGAAGATCAACGGCGGCGCGGGGCGCGATCACTGGGCGCCGCTGAGCACGCTCGCCTTGGCGGGGGGCGGGCTGAAGATGGGCCAGGTGATCGGCGAGTCGGCCGCCAAGGTCGATGTGCCCAAGACCACGCCCATCGGCCCGCAGGACCTGATGGCCACCGTCTTCAACGTGCTGGGGATCGACCGCCGCATCCAGTTCGTCGATCAGGCCGGCCGCCCCGTCTACATGATCGAAGACGGCAAGCCGATCGAAGAGCTGGTGTAGCAAAGTAGTAGGCACACTCCCTGTGCCGTTCTTTAGACGCGAACGAAGTTCGCGGACGGCACACGGAGTGTGCCTGCTACCATAATTCCCGTCCGCCCCGCGATGACGCCCGAAGTCATCAGGAGGAGTTTCGATGGCCCGCCGCGTCTCGTTGTTCTTCGTCGCTTTGTTGGCGGCGAATGTCGCCCTCGCGCAAACCGCGCCGGAGTTCCCCGGCCTCGGTCCTGCGGGAAACCTGACGAAGATCCAATTCGACAATCCCGGTGAGCCGGTCCTCCGCGGGCCCAACGCCCGCGCGCAGTTGGTCGTCTCGGGAGCGTACTCCAGCGGGCAGTTGCACGATCACACGCAGCGCGTGACGTACTCCGCGGCGCCGGCGGGAGTGGTGCAGATCGACTCGACCGGCTTCGTCACGCCGATCGCCGACGGGGAAGCGATCATCACCGCCCGCGACCCGTCGGGGCAATCGGCCGCGATTCCCTGCCGCGTCGAAAAGCTCAGCGAACCGGTCCCGATCAACTTCCCTAACGAAGTCGTGCCGATCTTCACCAAGCTGGGCTGCAACTCCGGCGGCTGCCACGGCAAGTCGGGAGGGCAGAATGGCTTCAAGCTCAGCCTCCTCGGCTTCTATCCGACCGAGGATTACGAGTGGCTGGTGTAAGAGAACCGCGGCCGCCGCGTCTTTCCCGCGGCGCCGGAGTTCAGCCTGCTGGTGACCAAGCCGACCAACAAGCTTCCGCACGGCGGCGGGCGACGGCTTGACGAAGGCTCTTACGAGTATGAGATCCTCACCCGCTGGATCGAGCAGGGAATGCCCTACGGCGGCGAGAGCGATCCGGTGATCGAGCGGATCGAGGTGTTACCCGCCCATCGCGCGATGAACCGCGACGCGCAGCAGCAGTTGTCGGTCGTCGCCTACTACAGCGACGGCTCGCAGCGCGACGTGACGCGCCTCGCCACGTACGAGTCGAATGACACCGAGATGGCGGAAACCAACACGGCCGGCCTGGTTACTCTCTTCGATCGGCCGGGCGAAGCGGCGGTGATGGTTCGCTTTCAAGGCCAGGTGGCCACCTTCCGCGCCAGCGTGCCGCTGGGATTGAGCGTCACGGATCTGCCGCCGCAGAAGAACTTCGTCGATCAGCACGTGTTCGGAAAACTCGTGAAGCTCGGCATCCCCCCCTCGCCGCTCTGCGACGACTCGACCTTCGTGCGGCGGGTGTATGTGGACATCACCGGCCGGCTGCCGACCGCCGACCAGGCCCGCTCGTTTGTGGAAAGCTCCGATCCGCAGAAGCGCGATAAGCTGATCGATCAGTTGCTCGACAGCCCCGGCTACGGCGACTACTTCGCCAACAAGTGGGCGATGGTGCTCCGCAACCAGCGGGCGCCGCAGGATGTGCGGATTTCGTTCCGCTTCCACGACTGGGTCCGCCGGGCGATCCAGGAGAACATGCCGTACGACCAGTTCGTGCGTCACGTGCTCGCGGCGGAAGGAGACGTGGAGCACAACCCCACCGTCTCCTGGTACACGCAGGTGAACACCGCCGACGCCCAGGTGGAGGACACGGCGCAGTTGTTCCTCGGCCTGCGGATCCAGTGCGCCCGCTGCCATCATCATCCCTTCGAGCGCTGGGATCAGGACGATTATTATGGCTTTCAGGCGTTCTTCTCGCAGGTCGGCTATGAACGGAGCCGGCGCGGATTGCAGAATGGCATGGTGCTGCACCGCGGCGGGGCTGCCGCGGCCCAGAACCCGCGCACCCAGCAGAGCCTCAAGCCGACCGGCCTGGGGGGCGAGCCGCTGGAGATTCCTCCGTACGAGGACCCGCGGCACGCGCTGGTGGACTGGATGACCAGCCCGGATAATCCCTTCTTCGCCCGGGCGCTGGTGAACCGCTACTGGAAACACTTCTTCGGCCGAGGGATCGTCGAGCCGGAGGACGACATGCGGGTCACCAATCCGCCGTCCAATCCGGAACTGCTTGACGCGCTTGCGGCGAACTTCATCCAAAGCGGTTATGACCTGAAGGACTTGGTCCGCACAATCTGCCGCTCCAGCGCCTATCAGCTCAGCTCGCAGCCTACCCCGGCCAACGAGTCAGACAAGCAGAACTTCTCCAGCTTCTACGTCCGTCGGCTGAATGCCGAGCCGCTCTACGATGCGATCAATCAGGTGGCCGGCGCCCAGGTCGCCT
>JAHWKS010000398.1 GCA_019347795.1 Planctomycetota bacterium
ACGCCGACAGCCACCTCCGCCTCATCACCCTGACGCCGAAGGCATGAGGCGCCGGAACGCTCCTACCCGGCAGGGGTCGCATGGAGCGCTTCGCGGAGCGAGCTGGCGGAGGCGGGCTTGACCAGGTGATGGTCGAAGCCGGCCTCCAGCGCCTGGCGTCGATCGCGCTCTTCGCCGTACCCGGTCAAGGCGATCAGGATCGCTTTCTCCATGCCGTGAAGCGTCCGCAATCGCCGGGCGACCTCGTAGCCGCTCATGCCCGGCAGGCCGATATCGAGCACCACGGCATGAGGGTGAAACGTCCGCGCGCATTCGATGGCGGCGGGACCGTCTCTCGCCAAGGCGACCTCGTGTCCCAGGACCGACTCGAGCAAGAGTTGCGTGATGCGGCCCGCGGCCCGATTATCGTCCACGATGAGGACGCGCCGGCGCTGCCCGGCGCTTGTGGGCGCGGCGGCGGCGCCGTCTTCCGCCGACCTTTGTGCTTCCGGCAATAGAGGCAGGCTGACCGTGAATTCGCTTCCCCGTCCCACGCCTTCACTGTGCGCCTTCACGTCTCCGCCGTGCATTCGGACAAGGTTCTGAACCAGCGTCAGGCCGATGCCCAAGCCGCCCTGCGACCGCTCGACCGAGGGCTCGGCCTGAGCGAACATCTCGAATACTCGCGGCAGCCACTCCGGCGCAATTCCGATCCCCTCATCCTGCACGCGGACCACCGCCAGATCGCCTTCCCTCTGTGCCAGCATCCGGACGGGGCTGGACCGCGGCGAGTACTTGGCGGCGTTGTTCAGCAGGTTCGCGAAGGCCTGCGTGAGGCGCACCGGGTCGGCTTCGATTCGCATCGGCTCGTCGGGGACCGACACGGACAAATCGTGCTCGCCTTGATTGATCAGCGGCCGGACCATCTCCACCGCCCGGGCGATCACCGCCGCCAGCTCCACGTGCTGCTTGCGGAGCGGAACGTCGCCGCGCGTAATTCGCGAGATATCGAGCAAGTCGTCCACGAGGCGGATCAAGTGCTCGACCTGGCTGCGCATCGTGGCAATCACTTCCTCGTCGGTGGGCGGGCCCTTCAGCAGCTCCAGTCCCATCGAGATCGGCGCCAGCGGGTTCCGCAGCTCATGCCCCAACATGGCGAGGAACTCGTCCTTGCGCCGATGCGCCTCTTCGAGCTGCCGGGCGTGCTCCTGCAGCTCGCGCTCCATCCGCCGCCGCTCGCTGACGTCGCGGAACACGAGCACCACGCCCAGAAGGGCGCCGCCGGAGTCGCGGATCGGCGCCGCGCTGTCGTCGATGGGCCGCTCCACGCCGTCGCGCGAGACGAGCAAAGTGTGATTGGCCAGCCCCACGATCATCCCCTCGGCGAGCACGCGATCGACGGGGTTCTCCACGGCCTTTCGCGAATGCTCTTTGAGGATGCAGAAGACTTCCGGGAGCGGGCGCCCGGCGGCGTCCGCCTCGGACCATCCCGTCAAGGATTCGGCAACGGGGTTCATCAGCAACACCCGGCCGTCGGTGTCGGTCGCGATCACCGCGTCGCCGATGCTGCGGAGCGTGGTGTTCAGCCATTCGCGGCTGTTGCGCAGCTCCCGCTCGAGGCGGTGCTTGTGCAATGCCATCATGACCGCCGTGTGCAGCTCCCGCTCCTCGAACGGCTTGAGTACGTAGCCGAAGGGCTCGGTGATTTTGGCCCGCTGCAGCGTCGCCTCGTCGGCGTGGGCGGTAAGGTAGACGACGGGGATGTCGCAGCGGTCGCGGATGGCCGCGGCGGCTGTGATCCCGTCCATCTCGCCGCGGAGGGCGATATCCATCAACACCAGGTCGGGCCGCCTGGCTTCGGCGCAGGCGATAGCGTCCGCGCCGGCGGAAACCGTCTCCACAACTTCGTAGCCGAGCCGCTGGAGCGTGACGCGCAAGTCTTTGGCGACAATGTTCTCGTCCTCGACAATCAGCAGCCGGACCTCTGGCATGAATCTCACCCGCTACGCTCGCTGCACGGGGCGCCTGCGAGCAAGTCTATTCCACCCCGGCGCCGCCCGCCATAGCCGGCTCGGCCCGTTCCCGCATCTCGATTGCTCCCTCGCCGCCGCCGGACTACGATGGTCTGCGGCCACAATCGCAAGAGAGAAGGAAATATCTGCATGCACACGGAGCGTCCGGCGCCGGTCGCCTCGCCGATTCCCGAGATGCACGTCCTGTGGATCACGGCGGGATTGAGCTGCGACGGCGATACGATCTCGATCACCGCGGCCACGCAGCCCAGCCTCGAGGACCTGGTGCTGGGGGGCATCCCCGGCATCCCCAAAGTGCACTTCCTCAATCCCGTGCTGGCGTACGAGAACGGCGACGAGTTCATGCGGTTTATGCACCTGGCCGCCGCCGATGAACTGGGGCCGTTCCTCCTGGTGATCGAAGGCTCGATTCCGAACGAGAACAATAAGCCCGAGGGATACTGGGCCGCGCTGGGCCGCGGCGAGGACGGTCAGCCGGTGACCACCTGTCACTGGATCGATCGTCTGGCGCCGCACGCCTGGGCGGTCGTCACTGCAGGAACCTGCTCGGCCTACGGCGGCATTCATGCGATGGCGGGCAACTCCACCGGCTGCATGGGACTGCCCGATTACCTCGGCTGGGACTGGAGATCGAAGGCGGGGATCCCCATCGTCTGCGTCCCCGGTTGTCCGGTCCATCCCGACAACTTCATGGAAGTGTTGCTGTACCTGTTGCGGATGGCGGCCGGGACCGCGCCGATGATTCCGCTCGACGAGATGCTTCGGCCGACGTGGCTCTTCGGCGCCACCGTGCACGAAGGCTGCGACCGCGCGGGTTACTACGAGCAAGCCGACTTCACGCAGGAGTACGGCTCGCCCAAGTGCATTGTGAAGCTCGGCTGCTGGGGACCCGTGGTGCAGTGCAACGTCGGCAAGCGCGGCTGGATGAACGGCATCGGCGGGTGCCCCAACGTGGGCGGCGTGTGCATCGGCTGCACGATGCCCGGCTTTCCCGACAAGTTCATGCCCTTCATGAACGAGCCCCCCGGCGCCAAGCTTTCCACGAACGCCGTTTCCATGTACGGCCGAACCGTGCGGGCGCTGCGGCGTTTCACCCGCGACTCGTTGAACCGGGAGCCGGAGCGATCATGAGCGGTCTCGCCGAGGCGGACCTGCTCGATCTTACCGCCGAGCAGGCGGAAGCCCTGCTGGAGCGGCTGGCGCTCACGGCCGAGGCGGCGGATGGAAGCGCCTTCCCAAGCGAGCCGGCGTTGGCGGACTTGCCGCGAGCCAAGTCGGCCGCAGAACGGCCTGCGCGCCGACCGATCGAGCAGGAGATCTGGACGGAGGAAACCGCCCGCCCGCTTCTCGACGTGCTGCCGGACGCCCTGCTGATCGCCGATTGGGAAGGGCGCATCGTCCTCGCCAACCTGGAGACGGAGGCGCTCTTCGGCTATGGCCGCGCGGAGTTGGAAGGACAGCCGGCGGACACGCTCTTCACCGAACCGTTCGCCGATCGTTATCGCAAGCTCCGCGGCCGTCCCGCGGGACAATGGGAGGAGTTTCGCGGACGGCGCAACGACGGAACGGCGATTTCCGTGGAGGTTTGCTTCCGTCCGCTGCGAACCCGCGCCGGGGAATGCGTCGTCTGCACCATCCGCGACGTGACGGAAAGAAAGCGCGTCGAGGCCCGCTATCGGATGCTCGTGGAGGAGATTCCCGCGGTGACCTTCGTGGCGAACCTGGAAGGCGGCATCAACGATCTCTACGTCAGCCCGCAGATCGAGCAACTGCTCGGCTTCTCCCAGAAGGAATGGCTGGAGGATCCCGCGCTTTGGTACAACCAATTGCACGAAGAAGACCGCGAGCGGTGGAGCGAAGAGTTCGCCATGACGTGCGCCATGGCCGAGCCGTTCCGTTCCGTCTATCGCTTCCGGGCCCGCGACGGCCGCGTGGTTTGGGTGCATGGCGAGGCCCGCGTGGTGCGCGACGACGCGGGCCGGCCGCTGTATCTGCAGGGCATCGCCTTCGACATCACCGACCGCAAGCGGGCTGAGGAAGCCCTCCGCCGCGCTCACGACGACCTGGAGGACCGCGTGCAGCGCCGCACGGCCGAGCTGGCGCAAGCGAACACGGCCCTTCAGGCCGAAGTCGTGGAGCGCTCGCGGGCCGAAGAGCAAGTGCGCAGCTCCCTGCGGGAGAAGGAGGTGCTGCTGAAGGAGATCCACCACCGGGTGAAGAACAACCTGCAACTCATCTCCAGCATGTTGCGGCTGCAGTCGGCCGGGATTGAGGACCCTCGATCGGTGAATGCCTTCGAGGAAAGCCAGAACCGCGTCAAGGCGATGGCTCGCATCCACGAGCGGCTCTACCTGGCGCCCGATCTTTCCCGCATCGACTTCGCCCAGTACACGCGCGACATCGTGAGCGGGCTCGTCCGCTCGTTCCGCCGCGGCGCCGAAGTGCAAATCGACGTGGCCGAGGCGGCGATGACGCTCGACACGGCCATTCCCTGCGGGCTGATCATCAACGAACTGGTTTCCAACTCGCTCAAGCACGCCTTCCCCACGGACGAGCCGGGGTGGATTCACATCCGCCTGGCGCCGCAAGCAGAGTCGGCCGGCTGGGTGCAGCTCACCGTCAGCGATAACGGGGTCGGCCTCCCCGCCGACCTCGACTTCCGCCGCACGGAATCGCTCGGCCTGCAGCTCGTAGTGACCCTGGCCGAGCAAATCGGCGGCGCCATCGATCTCGACAACACCGCCGGCGCCACGTTCAAAATTCGTTTCCCGCTGCCCGTGTTTCCGTCGTAGATCGAGACGCTCGCTGTACGCGGCGGTCATGCACCACCCGACGTCGTTCAGATCTTCAAGGACAGGCGCCTTCTCGTCCAAGCTCCCCTAGAGCGGATCGCCGGCCGCACCCTGTCCCCGATGGATCCGTACTTCGACTTGTCCGCAAAGACGTCGGCTTTGATCTACGTGTTCACCCGCTCCACGTATTCGCCGGTGCGGGTGTCCACTTTGATCACGTTGCCGATATCGATGAAGGAGGGGCAGGTGATCTCGGCCCCGGTTTCCACCTTCACCGGCTTTGTGACGTTGGTGGCGGTGTCGCCTTTCACGCCCGGCTCGCAGTACTCGACTTTGAGGGTGACGTGGTTGGGGGGCGTGATTGTGATCGGATTTCCGTTGTAGAGGACGATCGAGCAGGTGGTTCCCTCCTTGAGGTACTTCCAGTTGTCGCCCACCTGGTCTTCGGTCAGCTCGTACTGGTCGTAGGTGGAGTTGTTCATAAAGACGAAGGTGTCCCCCTGGCGGTAGAGGTATTGGGCGTCCACTTCCTCGACGTCGGCCGCCTCGAGCGACTCGCCGCCGCGATAAGTGCGGCTAAGCACGGTGCCGCGCACCAAGTTCCGCAGCCGGCATTCGTAGAGGGCGTTCCCCTTGCCCGGCTTGCGGAAGTTCATCTCGATCATCAGGTACGGCTCGCCGTCGATCTGAACCTTCAATCCCTTGCGAAAATCACTGGTCTTATAGCTGGGCACAAATTTTTCCTTCTCGTTTCGCGGCGTAAAAGGCGGTTGCGGCGCATTTCGGGCGTTGCCGGTCGCGGCAAGCGGCTGTTAGAAACAAACCTAGCGACCTCGAACCCTTCATTTTATGCCAACTGCCCCGTATTCCGTCAATTCCGCGTTTCCCCGGCCTGCGGGCGAGCCGCCGACGTGGCGGCAGGCCATAAAAGCCGCCGTCCGCGATCCGGCCGAGCTCTGCCGGCGTTTGCGCTTGCCGGCCTCGTTCGCCCAGTCCGCCGTGCGGGCGTCGGAGCAGTTCCCGTTGTTTGCTCCTTTGGAGTACGTTGCCCGGATGAAGCCCGGGGATCCGAGCGATCCGCTTCTGCGTCAGGTGCTGCCGGTGAGCGACGAGTGCGAGGCGATCGAGGGCTTCCTCGCCGATCCCGTGG
>JAHWKS010000399.1 GCA_019347795.1 Planctomycetota bacterium
CGGTCAACGTGCAGGTCGCTGCCGTGCGCGGTGAAACTGAACGGAATCCCGGTGAGTCGATGGATGACGAAAGCTGCGGCTGCCGGATGGGTGGCGAAATGAGCATGAATATGCTCAACGCCCAGTCCGCTCGCCTTCCGCGCCAACAGCGCCATTCGAGGAAACAGCGCCAATCCGCCCAGCAGCAGACGGCGACTGCCCCAGTTCGCCCGGATGAGAGTCGCCAGCGCGCCCAGGTAGGCTCTGGGGCGGCGCCGAAGGTAGTGGAGCTGCGCCTTTGCTATTTCCCACGACGCCAGCGGGCCGTAATGAGCGCGCTCAACGTATGCGCGAGCCTCAGGGTGCATGATGTAGTTTCTCGCGGCGGGGCGAAGCAGCTCTCGCAGTTTTGCTCCCAGCGAAGCACCCTCAATCGACGTCTGGGCGCCGCTCCCGGCCGGCAGCAGCGGGAACACCTCGACGTTCACGCGGCAGCGCTCCATGGCCTGCATCTCGTAGAGGATGAATGTCTCGGTAAGTTTCGGAAAACGCGACACCACGTACGCCACGCGCAGCATCTGACGACTCCCCGCATCGGAGCGGGCGACCGGCTTCACGGCTACCGCCGCGGCATCATTCATTTGCAATCGTCCTCCCCGTGCGCTGGGAGAAAGGGCCAAAAACCGCCGCCTCATCAGGATGTGGATGATGACTCCGCGGGAACGGGTTCGCTGTTCAGCCAATCGGGCTGACGGGCGCCGCGAGGATGGGGCGCATCCAGAGACGCGATGCTCCACCCGTGCTCGGGCAGCGGCGCCTCCTCGCCGCGCATTAGCGCCTCGGCCCGCTCCACCAAGCCCGTGAAAGTGATCTCTTCGTCAGGAAAGGCGGCCAGCCCTCGCTGCAGGCGGACGCCTAATTCCGCGACGGCGGCTTGCTCCATGCGCTCGATAATATGCACGGCCTGCCCGTGATCGTACTCGGGCATCAGCACCAGGAAATGGTCGCCGCGTTGAATTACCCATCCCTCGTCATCGACCGACCGCGCCAGAACGCTCGCCAGGCGGCGCTCGAACAGCTTCAGCGAGCAGGATTTCTGGGCCTCCTCGATCACGCGCGGAATGGCCGCCGGCATCTGTTGCGGGTGGGGCTTAAGCGCCACAAGCGCCAGGGGTCGCCGCTGTCGGCGCGCCCGCCGCACTTCGCGATAGAGCTCGCTTTGCGCTGCATCAAAAGAGGCGGCCGACGGACCGTCGTCCAGAAACGCCACCCGCACGGCTGCCTCTTCGAATTCGCGGATCGACTGCGCGATACGATTGGCCAGAATCGCCGTGATGGTCAAGGCGCAAGCCTCGGTCACCGTCAGCGGCAAAAACGGCCCTGCTATCGGGGTCCCTTTCCACGTCTTCAGTGCGAGAAAGAGCACTAGGAGTCCGACCACCTGCAACCACAGCGGCGTTCGATCCAGGCGCCGGATCACCAGCGCCGCCACAGCGGCGGCCGCGGCGAGCACGTACACGAACGAGGCCAGGTTGATCGGCTCGTGGTAGCGCTCGATGTTGTAAAAGACGAACATCCAGGCGAAGGCGGCCGCCAATCCGACGCGAAACCGGCCCATACCACTCCTCCTCCGTTGTTTGCTGCTCAACGAACCATCCGTTCCGTGCGAAATGCTGTTGGGGGCGCGCGGAACGGCTTCCACGCTCCTCAAAGCACGTCGTCGGAAATCTGCGTGTGGAGATCGGGCGCTGAGCCGGCTAGTAGGCGCCGCGGTGGCTGACGATCGCTCCCGCGGTCGCCCAAAGGATCTGCAGATCCAGCCACAGGCTCTGCTGCTCGATGTACCGGATATCCAGCCCGACCCGCTCCTCGAAGTCCACGTCGGCCCGGCCCTTGATTTGCCACAGGCCGGTCACTCCGGGAAGCACCTCTAATCGTTCCGTTTGGTCGAGTGAATACGTGCTGGCGGCGAACGATGTGGGGCGAGGCCCCACGAGGCTCATCTCGCCTTTGATCACGTTGAAAATCTGCGGGAGTTCATCCAAACTGGTCCTGCGAAGCCATCGTCCGACCCGCGTCTGGCGGGGATCATTGGTGATCTTGAAATCAGGCCACGTTAATTCGTTCAAGTGGGCGTACCTGGATTTCAACTCTTCCGCATTGGGAACCATCGTGCGAAACTTATACATGCGGAACCGGCGTCCTCCTTTCCCCGTGCGCATCTGTGCGAACAGCACAGATCCCGGGCTTTCCGCCCAGACCGCCAGGGAAATGACCCCCATCGCGGCCAGCGCCAGCGGCAGCGCCGCGAGGCAGATAGCCAGATCCAATCCCCGCTTGAGAACCGAATAAACGCTGCGGCATGGAGAAACGCGCGGGGGCAGGACAACTGCCAGGCTCGTCAAGTCCACGGCGGAGGCCTCCGGTTCGCGGGGGACCGGCGGGGACGGCGAGCACTGCGAGATGGTGGAGCGATAGTTCATGGCCCGGCCCACGCCTTGCAAAAACTGCGCCGCCTGCGCATTCCTCTTAACCCCACCTGCAACTGTCGTTAGCCTAAGATTAACACGTTCCCCAGCTTACGCGGCGGAGCTGGGTCGCGGCGCTGCGCCGTGCGTGGCGCCAAACTTTCCGATGTGGCACGACGCCAACCCATTGGTGACCTCGAAGTCCGGCCACTGGGAGCGCCGCTAGACAGGACGCCAAGTCCAATCCACGCTTGAGAAATCCCAATAAACGCGACGGTACGTCGAAACGCGCACTCGCCGGCTCGTGCGGTCCTCAATGAATTGGCGGCGCGCCGCTGCCGGAAAAAAGTACTGGAATTCCAACGATGGATTTACCCATTTATGACAATCAACCTATTTAACCTGTTCTTGTCAATCTGTGCATCCTACATAGACATCCTAGAATGTCAAGCCGCCTGTAATTTTTTCTGGAGATGGGCTAACATGGGGGCGTGCAAAATAACTCGGTATAGGACCGCATCCGACGCGGTCATGAGACGGTATTTCCTCGCCATTCCTTGTCGAAACTTTAGCGCGAAAGCGCCGAGCCAATGCATGGTCGTTTCCGGCGCGGGGCGTTTTGGGTTGCCAGAACCACCGCGTTTTCCGCTTTTGTTTCCGGGCTGGAATCCTGGAGTGGGCGCCGTCCGGGACGCCTGCACGTGCTCACGTACCACCGCGTCGATTGGCCGGATGCCTCGCCCTATCTCAACCCGCGCTCGATTAGCGCAACCCCCACCGAGTTTTGTCGACAAACCGACTTCCTCGCAGAGAAGCGATGCGTCGTGGGCATGGACGAGGTAATTGCCGCGGCGACCACCGGTGGTGCACTGCCGCCCGGTGCGGTATTGATTTCGTTCGATGACGCGTACCGCGATTTCGCCGTACACGCCTGGCCGGCGCTCCGCGAGCGAAGCCTGCCAGTTACGCTCTTCGTCGCGACGGCCTATCCCGACCAGCCGCACCGCGCATTTTGGTGGGACCGGATTTATCACGCGATCTCGATGACCGGTTCGAGCAGCATCGAGGTTCGGGGATTAGGAGTCGTCTCGCTCGCCAATGAGCGGGCGCGAGCCGACTCGCTCCGACGGATTGCGGCGCATCTCAAGTCGGCGCCGCACCACGAGGCCATGAGCGCGGTGGACGCGCTATGCCAGGAAAACGGAGCGGCCGCCGGCGGGGCCGTGTTGGATTGGGACGAGCTGCGCCGATTGGCCAACGAGGGAGTAACACTCGCGCCGCACACACGGACCCATCCCCTTTTAAACCGCATCTCTGAGGCGGAGGCGAGGGAAGAAGTGCTTGGCTCGCGCAGCGACCTGGAGCGGGAAATCGGCGCCGCGCCGCCCGTCTTCGCCTATCCCGCGGGCGCCCATGACGGCGCGGTGGTGCGGCTGGTAAGCGAGCTGGGATTTCGCCTGGCGTTCACGACGCGACGCGGCGCCAACCGATTTCCCCCGCGCGATCCCTTCCGGCTTCGACGCATCAACGTCGGCCGAAGCACGCCGCTCGCCTTGCTTCGCGCCCAGTTGCTCCTTTGACGCGGCGGCGCCGCCCCGCCATTAATTGTTGTTGTTCCGGGGATTGATCCACCGCCCCATCGCCTCCGTGTACGGCGAGGTGATCAGCGTCGGGACGACGCGGTCGAACGTGCGCCGGAACCACCAAGCCGGATCAGGATTCAGGTAAATGATGTCGCCCGGACGCACCAGGACGGTTTCTTGCGGATCATACCGGGCGGCGATCAAATCCACCAGGATTAAGAGCGGCTTGCCGTCGGGCATCACCCGGTGCACCGTCACTGTGGTGGGCGATTCGATGGGATCGATGTAGCCGGCCATGGCCACCGCGGTAACCACGTCGATCTCACGCTCGCGCGGCAGAACCAGCCCCGCGCCCAACTCGCGCTCGCGATCCCCCAACGTGAAGCGGACCAGATTGCTGGGGTTGAGTTCTCCGACGACGAAGAACACCTCGCTCTCGCGGCTGGGCGCCAACACCACGTCGCCCGGCTGGAGCAAGATCTCGCTGGGAGGGATTGGGCCCGGCGGGGCGCCCCGCAAGGGGATGCGCATGACCGTCAGCCAACTGTTGGTAATGGGGTCAAAGGAACGCTCCACGGGATACCCCGACTCATCGCATATCGGAGGCGCGGCTCCGGGAAGCGCCGGGCGACGCCGGTGAACTTCAACCATGTCCGCCGCAAGGCGATTCAGCCCGGCGGCGGCCGCCAGCGCATGCCCGACGTCGTTCTGAAAGCGCGGCAGGGGATGGGTCCCCGGGGCGTTGACTTCGCCCAAGACGACCACCTCCACTGTGCTCTTAAGCGCCAAGGAGACGCTCACCCTAGGCGCGGTGAAGTATCCGTCGGCGTACGTTCGCGTGATCACTTGCTGGGCCTGGAGCAGGTTCATGCCCCCCACCCGCACCGCCCCGATCAGCGGCAGGTAGACCTCGCCGCTGGCCATCACCTGCACTTGGAGGGGCTGGACTACGGCGTTGGGAAAGAGATCAGGCACGGTGACGCTGAGAACGTCGCCCGGACCCAGAAAATAATCTCGCGGCGGCGGCGCCGTAAGCATCGCGTAATTCAACGGCGGTCCCACCGCCCGCATCGGCATGCGAAAGTGATCAGGAAGCGCGCTCGCGGGGACGCCGGGGGAGCGCAAGGGAGCATAACAGCCGCTGGCGGTGATGACGACTACCGCGGCGAGCATGCCCAGTCGGCATATCCGTCGTTGTCGGCGATCATCGCTTCTGCTACCGGCATCCATGCGTCACGCATTCCGTGGACGAACGGGCAGCGTTGCCATCCCTTGGAACGCGCCTCAATCACGATTGATCGGAGCTTCGCACGCCTGAAGCAAAGCGATTTGCCGGCGAGCGGAGCAACAAGCAAGACTGACGAACGAACCTCTGCTATAGGCGGCCGACGCTTGAAAACCCGCACGCCCCGCAAAAAGTGCAAACTCGTCGATGTCGGCGCCAGACGCCCCTGTCGATGTCGCAGCATGCCGGAAGATTCAGGATTCGAAACGAGTCCCAAGCGAGGTCTCGTTGGAGGAGACTATTCTTGGACCGACTTCCACTCGACGATGGCGCCCAGTTCGCGAGGCGCGTCGTACGGCGGGTACGGGCGGTGCGTGCCGCGAAACAACATGAGCAGCGACTCCAACTGTTCCGTTTGCACGTTATATTTGCCCAATCCGGTCAGCGTCGCTTCGCCGTGGTTCGGCGCGACATCCTTGTAAGGGTGCTTGTGCGAACCGGCGATGTCCCCAGAGTAGATAACCTCGGCAATACCGTTTTTGATCGATCGCACTTCGCCTTGCAAGGCGACGCGGGTTACCTCTTCCGGCGACGGCGCGGTGTTGAGGTCGGGTGAGGGGGAAAGCACGCGGCAGAACGTCCGGGCGACGTGGTCGGGCAGTTCCGCCAGGCGCTGGGCAACCTGCTGACCGCG
>JAHWKS010000400.1 GCA_019347795.1 Planctomycetota bacterium
AACGCTAATCGTCGCTAATATCCGCTAATTCCCAAATCAGATCAGCGCAGATTAGTGGTGATTAGTGTTCCTGCTTCGAGGCGGTTGACATTTGGTTCAACTTCTGCGGCTTCCCAGGGGCCTTCTTCGACTGCCAGAAGAATCGTCATCGGGTGGCCGATGCGTGATCAGGTCGATGGTTACGAGCCGTGACGGCAATTTCAATTTCCATTGACGAACGCCTTGGCGGATAAGCCGCGTCACTCCTTCAGGCAGGCCGGGAAATACGACGGCGACGGTTCGCCCCGTCGCCGCGCCGTCGTTCCGCACCCGCAGCTCCGCGGCGTATCGGCCGGCTTCCGAGAGGCGGACGTTCGCCAGCTCCACCGAAATATCGGGCGCCGGCGAAAGGCCGGCGAGGTCGAGCGCGGGACCGATCGCAGCGCCGTGCGCCGCCGTTAAGCTTCTGGGATTGGCGGCGCCGAGGAGATCCACCTCGTTGACGAAGGGGCCCACGACGATTTCGGTTCCCTCGTCGTCGTCGCTGTTGATGAGCTGCAGAACCAGCTCCGCCTCGAACAGATGCCCCAGATCGGTCAGGTCGATCTCGACCGTCCCGCCGTCGAAGGCGACAAGCCCGCGGGGAAACTCGGCTTGATCGCCGGAGAGCGCGAACAGGGCCGTCCCGTTCTCGCCGCGGTCCAGCAGCGTGTTCCCCCGGTCGTTCGGATCGACGACGTAGACTAACAGCGTGTCTTCGATGGCCGCCGCCGCATCCGCGGTGTCGAAGGCGGCGTCGATATCGAAGCGTAGCGTCCGAGAGCCCGCGGTCTGTCCCAGCTCGATGCGGCGGGTTTCCTCGACGACGAACTCGCTTTCTTCCGCCAGCCGGATCGAATCATCGGGGGCGGCCTCGAATGTAAACGAGACGTCGACCGTCGCGACCTCGCCCCCGGCTGTTTGCGCGAAGAGATGATATGTGTGCGGTCCATCCGCCGAGCCGTCCTGCGGCAGACTGGGCGTGTGGAGAAAGCTACCGGTCGGCCCGAGGTCGATGAGAAAGAACGGCCCGTCGTCCAGCCGGCCTACGAGCCGCGTCTCGGGCGCCAGGTTCGCGGTGATGCGGCCGGCGATGGCGGGGTTGGACGTGACGCCGTCGCCCGGCGTCCCCGTATCGTTGGCCAGGCCGCCTTCCAGAACGGGCGCCGGCAGTCCGATCCCCGCGCGCAGCGGCGTGACGACGGCCAGCAGATCGCTCACCGCCGCCACGTCGTCGCCGGTCACGTCGATGAACGGCGGCGTCGAAAGGGGCGGGTCGGTTGGTTGCGTCAGGTCCACCGTGAGGCCGAAGTTTCGCAACACGGCCACCACGGGCGTGAGGTCGGCGACGGAGATAAAGCCAGAGTCGTTCACGTCCTCGGCGATGACGGGATTCCGAAAGTCTCCCGCCAACAGCCGGCGCGGCTCGAGAGACTCCCCACGAGCTCCATAGTCGGAATGGAATCGACGCCGAGGGCGCCGATGAGAGAAAACACGCCCGGCCATGATCGGACCTGCTGTCAAAGTGCGACGCCAACAAGATGAGATTTAAAATAGTCCGGGAACGCAGCCGGCGGCAAGAAAAAAACAGTGAATACTTGTTGCCAGAACGAGGATCGTCCGGCGCGCTTGCGATGCGCCCCAACGACGCGATTTACGGCTGGGCGAGGTGCAAGCTGTCGGCCGCTGGCTTATAGTGGAATCGCTCGCTCCCGGTCCAGGAGATCTTCCCATGCAACGCATCGCTATCTTGTTCTTCCTCGCAGTCGCACTCTTCACCGCGCCGCTATTCGCGCAGCAGGATCGCCGGCGGCCAGCCCGCACGCCGACGCATGCGGACGTGAAGTATGGACCTCACGCGCGGAACGTGATGGATGTGTGGCTGGCGAAGTCGGAGCGGCCGGCGCCGCTGTTGGTTTCGATTCACGGCGGCGGCTTTCGCGGCGGGAACAAGAGCGTCGATCCGCGACTGCTTGCGGAGTGCCTAGAGTCAGGAGTTTCCGTGGCGGCCATTACGTATCGGCTCTCGGGGGAGGCGATCGCTCCCGCGCAGTTTCTCGACTCCGCCCGGGCTATTCAGTTCCTCCGCCACAAAGCGAAGGAGTGGAACTTCGACTCGGAGCGGCTGGCCGCCACGGGCGGCTCGGCCGGCGCGGGGATTTCCCTATGGCTGGGGTTTCACAACGACCTGGCTGATCCCGATAACGAGGACCCGGTGCTGCGGCAGTCGACGCGGCTCTCCTGCATGTCGGTCTACAACGGGCAGACATCGTACGACCCGCGCTTCATTCGCGAGCTGTTCCCCGATACGGACACGTATAAGCATCCCGCACTGGCGCAGCTTTACGGTGTGGACCTCGACCAGCTCGACTCCTTGCCGGAGGAGAAGTACAAGCTGTTCGAGCAGGTGTCCGCGCTGCCGCACTTGACGAAGGACGACGCGCCGGCCCAGCTCATCTACGCCAGCCAGATGGACACGCCGATCCGCAACCAGGGAATCGGCATTCATCATCCCCGCTTCGGCAAGGTGCTGAAGGAGAGGATGGACGACCTGGGAATCGAATGCCAGGTTCACACGGGCGTGCGGCGCGGCAGCGAAGAGTGGACGAAGTTGACGCTCGACTTCGTGAAGCGACATTTGAAGGTTGAGTGAGCCCGCGACTCGCCTCAAAAAGTTGCTTGCCCTTCGCGGTCCGATTACGCTGGAAGTGCGGCGGCGCCTCATCGTTCGCCGGCCGATTCTGCGGGCGGAAAAATGGCCCGTCTCGCCTCCTTCTCGTATCGGGACGCTTAGCCATGGCGGAGGCAATCTGGTATTACGCGCAAGACGATCGCGAGCATGGGCCCGTGACGGCCGCGTACATCGCGGGGATGGCGAAGTCGGGAAAGCTCCGCCCTGACGACCTCGTGTGGCGGGAAGGAATGGAAGACTGGCGGCCGGCGCGGGTGGTGAAGGGGCTGTTTGCGCCGAAGGAGCAGCCGGCGGGGCCGTCCTCGGATACGGCGGTGCTGGAATCGCCGTTGCCGCCGCCGTCGTTTGAGCCGGCCGCCCCCGAGGAGGGGCCGCCGTCGGATTCCGAGGCATTGGCGCCTGGCGCCGCGCCTCCGGAGCCTCCTCCGCCGCCGGTCGCGGACGCGCCCGCATCGCGTCGCGGTTTCGCCAAGGATGAATTCGATGCCGGGGCGCCGTCTTCACTAGCGCCGGAATCGCCGGTTGCGCAGACAGTCTCCGGGGCGGTCGCTCCGGCGCGAGCCTGGTTCGGTTCGCTCCGCATCGCCACCCGCGCGGCGATGATGGGAGGGCTGTTTCTGGTCCTCATTGCCCGCGGCTGCGATGACGTGAACTTGCGGTACGTAGCGTGGCTGGAGTCGAGCGTTCCGGCGGCTGCACCTGAGAACGCGCTCACTTCCGAGGCCGTGGAAGCTCGAGAAGCGGAGCGAAGTTACGCCAAATGGGCATTCTGGCGAGAATTAGCTGCGCTGTTTGGCGCGGCAGTGCTGGCAGGCGGCGCAGGAGGCGCAGTGCTTACGGGCAATCGGGCCGAGCGCTGGGCCGGAGTGATCCTGCTGGCGGCAGTTGCGCTAACGTTTCTACAAAATTCAATCGCGCTGGTTGACAGGATGCCGTAGCGTAAATAGATTACCCATCCAGGCCAAATTTCCTAGTAGCAGTAATCCTCCCAGACGTCCGCAATCCAACGCTGTTTCCGCCCCATTGATCCCAAGGAAGTAAGGAGAGCCGGATGAAGTTTCGTCACCTCTTGATGTTGCTGCCTGCCCTGTTGTTGCCAGCCGCGGCCAATTCGGCCTACGCCGGCGGAAGCTGCCGCGGCGGTTACTGCCACAGCGCCCCTTATGCGCAGCCGGCGTATTGCCAGCCCCAGTACGCATGCTCCTACGTCGAAAAGACGGTTTACGCGCCTCAGGTCGTCACCGAGGAGCGCGAGATCACCGTCGTCCGTTATGAGAAGCAGGTTCACGAGCGCGAGGTCACGGTGCAGCGCTGCGTCGCCACGCCACGGCACGTCGAAAAGGAGTACACGGTGATGGTCCCCTATCGCGTGCAGAAGGAAGGGGTCCGTCGCGTCTGTCGGCCCGTGCCCGTCGAGCACACCTTTCGCGTGACGGTCGATCGCGGTCACTACGAGACGGTGTGCCATCAGGCGCCGGCCTACGGCTGCGGATACGGCGGCTGCTATGCCGGCGGATGCGGTTACGGCGGTTGCGCCCCGCGAACCTACTGCTGCAAGAAATGGATTCCCAACATTGTCCAGGAAGAGCGAAGCTGCATGGTGCTCAAGCCGCACTATGAGGACGTGCCTTACACGTACTACGTCACCGCGTGCCGCCCGGTGACGAAGGTCGCCCGCTACACGGTGATGACGTACGACTATGTTCCCGAGCAGCGCACCGTGCAATACTGCACGGTGATTCCCGTTCGCGAGCAGAAGACGGTCCCCGTGCAGGTGTGCCGCTACGTGCCCAAGCAGGTGCAAGTCAAGGTCTGTCATCCGGTCGCCGCCCCGTGCTCGACCGGCGGCTGCTACGCCGGCGGTTGCGGCTACTAACGACTGCTGACGACCTCGCACGATCCAATCAAGGGCCGCATCGCACTCGTGATGCGGCCTTTCTCATGGCGCGCGTCCGCCGGGCAATTGCTCCCGAACTCGCCTCGCTTACGCTCTTACGCTTCGAGTTGGGGCGTACGGCCGTTACAAAGCCTTTACGCCGCGGCGCATCTTGGCTTCGTAGAATGGGGGCAAAGAGCATGTCGCTCGCAATGTTCCCACGTTGATAAGGAGAGGCCACAATGCGCACCATTCTCTTGGCCGGATTGACGCTGGCGATTACGACCACGGCGCTGGCCGGCAAGCAATCGCCGCAAAGGGACGACATCACGCAGGCGCTCTCAGGGGACGAGCAAGCTCGAGACGCGGCGATCGAGAGGCTTCGCGAGCGAGGGCGAGCCGCCCTCGACGAGTTGCTCGCGATGCGGGACGCGCTCGTTCAGCGGCGTGAGCAGGCCCGCGTTGAGCCGCAGATGTGGCGCCGCCTGAGCGAGGGCCTCGAGCGGCTTGACGAGGTGATCGACCGCGTAGGCGGCCAGCGATATTGCTCCGCCTCGCGACTGTATTGGCATACCGACTTCGCGGCCGCGCAGGCCGAGGCCCAACAATCCGGGAAGCCGATTCTCAGCCTGCGGATGCTGGGGCGGTTGACGGACGAGTTTAGCTGCGCCAACAGCCGCTTCTTCCGCACGACGCTTTACGCCAATGAGGAGGTTTCCAATCTGCTGCGCGCAAAGTACGTCCTGCACTGGCAGTCGGTGCGGCCGGTTCCGCGGATCACCATTGATTTCGGCGACGGCCGCAGGATCGAGCGCACGGTAACCGGCAACAGCGCCCACTACGTGCTGACGCCGGACGGCCGGCCGGTTGAAGCGCTGCCCGGCCTGTACGGCGTCGCCGCCTTCCGCGCCTGGCTACAACGCGCTGAGGATCTCTCGCAGACGTTGGCCGCTGCAACTCCCGCCGATCGCGAGGCAGTCCTGCAAACGCACCACGCGCGGCGGATCGAGCTGATCGACGAGAGTTGGAGGTTCGATCTGAGCCGGGCGGGGCTGGACGCTTCGCTCGATCCCGCCAGGGTGACCGATGAAGCGGACTGGCGGCAGATCGCCTCGCTCCATGCGGAGCAGGCGACGTTGGACGCAGCCAGCGTTCGGCTCATTCGCTCGCAAAATCCGGGCGCCGGTCAGGCGATGCCGCGGGCGGTTACCAAGGCCGTCGTCGAGGACCCGCTAGTGCGCCTGGTCGCCAACCTGCAGTCGGATATCGCTCTGGACACGGTGAAGAACGAGTACCAACTGCACCGCCGCATTCACGAGCAGTTCGTCAAGAAAGCGCCCCTCACCGCCGCTTT
>JAHWKS010000401.1 GCA_019347795.1 Planctomycetota bacterium
AAGTCGCACTTCGGCCATTCCGCTTTCCTCGGGTTGATGTAACGCTTCTCCACGGTGCGGGCGGTTTCGTCGGGGACTTCTTCGCCCGTGACCGGGTGGGGCTTGGTGGTGCGGCCGTCCCAGCGGGTGACCGGATTCCCTTGCTCGTCGTGTACGTCTTCCACCGCGTCCCAGGCCAGCACCGCGTCGCGGCATTCGATGTTCTGGTAGTCGCGCAGCACCGGCTCGGGAAGCTCGGTCCGGCCCCGCGTGCGGAAGTGCCATTGCAGGAAGCCGATCCACAGCACCAGGTCGGTGATCGCCGCCGCCCGCGGGTTGACCTCGATCCCGAGGAACTGGTGCGGGTCGATCGTCAAGAGCGGAATCTGCTGCTCGCCGAACTCCCGCAGCGCGTTGAGCACCTCCCCCTCCAGCCGCTTCATGTGCTCCAGGGCGACGTACAAAAAGTTCCCGCTCCCGCAGGCCGGATCCAAGACCCGCACCTCGCACAGCCGGTGGTGAAAGGCGCGGACCGCCTCGCGGGCCTTGCGGGCGTTCTCTTCGCTCTCAAGCTGCACCGCCGTGGCGTACACGCTTTCCCATTCGGCCCGGAGCGGCTCGATGATGGTCGGCATCACGAGCCGCTCGACGTACGCCCGCGGCGTGTAATGGGCGCCGAGCTTGTGCCGCTCGACCGGATCGAGGGCCCGCTCCAGGAGCGTGCCGAAGATGGCCGGCTCGACGTCGGTCCAGCGGGCCTCGGCCGCCTCGATCAACAGCTCGAGCTGATCCTCGTTCACCGGCAAGGCGGTGCATTCGGCGAACAGGCCGCCGTTGAAGTGGAGCAGCTTTTCGCCGATCGACGTTGACACTTTCCCCTCGTTCATCGCCCGCCACAGCTCTTCCAGCCAGGGGATGAACATGGCGGGTTTTTTCCGCGCCCGCTCCAGGAGCGTCACGAAGGAATCGCGGGGCAACAGCTCCACGTCTTCGGCGAACATCGTGAACAGGCAGCGGATGAGGAAGTTCGCCACCGCCTCGGGCGAATGTTTTCCTTCCAGCGACTTGGCCAGCTTCGCCAGCCGGCCGGCCAGCTCCCGCGTGACCTTGGCCGCCCGCCGGCTCGGATCGAGCCCCAGCGGATCCAGCCACAGTCCGCGGAGCTTGGTGCGCACCTGGGGATCGGCCAGATCGTCCAGGCGGATGCGATAGCTCTGCGGGTCGGGAAACGGCGTGTAGGCCTTTCCCGACTGGGAAAAGTCGGAGTACAGGTCGAAGCAGAAGCCGACATCCGCCACGACCAGGAACGGCGGCCAGCCCGCCTCGACCGGCAGGGCCTTGGCGTACCGCTCCGCCTGGTTGCGGGCGCGGGTCATCGCCTGCTGCCAGGCGGGGGTTCCGCGGGGGGCGGTTCCTGCCCGATGCTTCTTGTTCTTCGCGGCGGTGGAGAGCGGGGCGGACGGCTCCTTCTGGTCGCTTCCCTGCTTCGACTCTAGGACGAAGCAGCCCGACTTGTACAGGTCGATCCGGCCGACGTTGGTTGTGCCGTCGCCGTTCTGGAAAACGACCCGCTTCTCGAACACGTAGTTGTTGTGCAACTCGTCCTGAACGGTCGGCTCGGGCGCCGGGACTTCCAGGACTTCGCACAGCTCGCGGAGGAAGAGCTGCGAGTTGGCCTGCTCGGCCGCCTCCGATTTCTTCCAACGCTCGATGAACGTCTCGGCTAACGACTCGTCTGCGATTGCCACGGCGAATTGCCCCTGAGGGTGGCGCCAAAACTATCTCCCGGGGGCCAGGATAGATTTGGGCGCGGGAAAACTCAAGTGACATCGGGGCGGACTAACACACTAACCCGAAGCGTAAGCGAGGACGACAGTTCCTCCTCGCTCACGCTTCGGGTTAGTGTCGCACCCGTCAGCCACGTCGGGCGTTGACGCCGACTGGCGCCTTTGTCAACGTCAACGCCGAAGCGGTCTCGGAAGTTGCGGCAGCGGCGGCTGCGAGGGAACGTGCATCAGAGGTTATCCGGGCCGCCGGGGCGTTTGAGTGGGGTGAGCGGTTCGGGTCGTGGGAGGGAGTCGCTCCGCGTGCCCGCCATGCTCGCCGTTCATTATACTGTACGAATGTTCAATACGTCAAGAGCGGCGGCCATTTTTCACCGTTTCCCGCGGGGGGTGAGCAACTTAGGTCGAGATGCGGCGGTGCGGCCGCGCCCGAAGTCGCGGGCGACGGATAATTTACGTCGATCCGCCGGGGGAGGCGCCCCACGTAAGTTTTTTGGAAAAATCTTCGCTGAAGACGCGGCGCCGCGGGCCCGGCCGGTCCGCGCTCTCTAATTCGGATTCGGATTGGGCGCCGGTCGTTCGATCACGGCTCTCGCGGCGCCGGCTTTGACGACCCACACGGACCAGGCTTGCCAGCGCACCAGGAGGGCCAGGAACGAGGGGACCAGGATCGGGCGGACGACGAAGGTGTCGAGCGTCACGCCGAGGGCCAGCGCGAAGCCGAGCTGCACGATGCCGCGCAGCGGGGCGCCGCCGCTGGGAAGCAGCCACGCCAGCGGCGGAATCCACTCGGCCACGGCGGGCGCCCAGAGGCCGCTGGTCATCGAGAAGAACGCCCCCGCCATGATCACGCCGCAACTGGTGATCACGCCGCCCGTGCGCACCAGCGCCCGCCGCAATCCGCCGAAGGGGCCGTAGTGGGCCTGCTCCTCGAACACCCGCGTCGCCAGGTAGACGTTGTAGTCCTGTCCCACCGCCACGAGGATCACGAAGAGGAACAGCGGGACTTTCCAGTCGAGGCCGTAGTAGTCGCCCGCGTCATACCAGCCGAAGAAGAGATCGGTGGCGCCGAGCGTGACGTAATAGGTGACCAGCACCGAGCCGACCATGTAGACGCACACCAGCGGGCGGCGGAGGATGGCCAGCAGCACCCCCAGCACGGCCAGCACCACGAGCAACTGAATCCGCTGCGTGTCGGACTGCGTGACCGCCCGCAAGTCGCGGATGCCCGCCGTGGCGCCGGCGTAGGCGAAGTCGGCGCCGCTCCAGAAGGAGCCGGGCTGCTCCGTCAGCTCGTGCAGCCGCGCATCGACGCTGGCGAGCGTGTTGGCGGCGGCGGGGGAGAAGGGATCGTCTTGCAGCACGATGTCCAGCCGCGTCGCTTCGCCTCGAAGCCCCGGCGCCTGGGCGACGTAAACGTCCTTGGATCCCTGGTGCGGACGGAGGAACCGCGTCCGCAGCCCTCGCCAGCTAAAGGCCGAGACGCCTTTCTCATGCGGCGGCGTGACCCCCAGCGGGTCGCTCAGGCTTCGCACGGCGCGGACGCCGTCGAGGTACAGAGCCGAGGTAAGCTCGGCGACCGCTTGCCGGCTTCGTTCGTCTTCATTGAAGTCGGCGCCCGGCCGGACGGCGACCACGGTGATGGGGCCGCTCTCGCCGATGGGGAAGTGGCCGCGAAGCAGCTCCGCGCCTTCGCGGGCCGGTCGCTCGCGCGGCAATGCGCGAAGGAAATCGTACGTCACATGATCGGCGTGCCGCCATCCGTAAGCGGCCATCGGCGCCAGGAGAATCGCCGCCGTCACAAGCACGACGCCGGGATGCGCCGTGATCCGCCTCGCCAGCGCCCACCACACGCGGCGGTCAAGCCGCCCACGACGGCGCGAATCGCTGACCTCGCCCATCCTTCGCGGCGAAAGTTTTCCCGGCCAGAAGAGGATATCGCCGAAGCCGCGCAACAGCGCCGGGGCCAGCGTCAGACAAGCCGCGAGCGTGACCAGAAGGCAGAAACCGATCACCGGTCCGCTGTGCTTGAATTTTCCGAAGTCGGCGAAGTACATCGCCGACAGGCCGACCACGGTCGTTAGCGCGCTCGCCGACAAGGCTTCGCCGACGCCGCCCAGCGAGCGAGACACCGCCTCGGGGCAGGGATGGCCCGCTTCTCGCTCCTCGCGGTAACGGGCGATCAGGAACAGGCAAAAGTCGGTCCCGGCGCCGAAGAGAATCACCACCACAAAGATGCGCGTGGTGGTGAACACCTTCAGGTCCCACCACGAGAATCCCGGCAACTGCCCGACCTGCGTGAGCAAGGCGACGCTGCTCATGGCCACCAGCAGCGAGACGGTAATCGCCGCCAACGGCGCTCCGACCAACAGCGGCGAGCGATAGACCAGCAGCAGAATCAGGAAGATGATCGCCACCGTGAACGTCTCGGTGTGGCCGATGCTCTCGGCCGAGGCTCGCAACATCTCGCCTCCCACGGCGGCCGAGCCGGAGACGCCCAGCTTTAACCCGGCCGGAACCGCGGCCGACCACGTCTCTTCAACCTCCGCCATCTCCCGCTCGATGGCATTGAGGATGCGGATGTTGTCGGTGGCGAGGAACTCATTTCCCAGATGGAGCACGATCAAGCGGGCGTGATCCCGCGAGAGCTTCTTGCTCAGCGTCTCGTGGTCCCACGTCCACATGTCCAAGAGGGGCAGGTCGGCCTCGGCGATCGGCGCCGCGGCGCCGTCCGGCGAGCGCAGCTTCGGGTCGAGCTCGGTCGCCCGCTGCCGGGACTGGCTCGCCTCCTCCGTTTTTCCCTGCAAGCGATAGACGATGGCGCGGTTGTGATACGCCGACGCCCACGGTCGATATTGCACGCCGTGCTCGCCCGCCAATTCCGCAGCGTACTTGGCGAGCTTTTGATCGAAGCGGATCGCCTCGTCCAAGGCATTCTCGGCGGCGTGCAACTCGGAGGCGATCTCGTCGCGAAGCGCTTGCGCCTCCTCGTTGCGATCCTCGGATTCAAGCGACTTTGCATCGACCGTCCACTGCCGGATGCGGTTGAGCGCCGCCGCCCCGTGCCAGTTCCGCAGCCGCCGGCCGAGATCGTACGTGACGAAGGCGTCCTCCCGCTTGAGCGAACCATTCTGCCGCGCGGCCACGATCACAATCTGGCTCTTGGAGCGGGTGTGCGGAAAGGCCTGCGAGAGAATCCGCTCTCCGCGGACGCTCTTCATCGACGCCGGCAGATACGCCAGGTCGCCGTCGTGCGAAATCTCGCTCCACGAGGGGGCGACCATCCGCAGGGCGACGCACAGCACGATCCAAAACAGGATCGTCGCCAGCCAATGGCGGGAAATGAAATCCCCGAGGCGAATGAACATGGCGTTCAGATTCCGGGAGTCGTCGCGAGGAGCAGAGACGGGACGAATCGCACCTGGGAGGCGGTCGCGGGAGTCGGAGGGCGGGGAGCGGGAGGAGGGAAGCGCTTCATGGTACTTCACCGCGATTGAGCCACCAAGGCCGACGGCGAAGAATATAACGCTTGGGCAACCGTCTCGTGAAGATAGGAAATCTGAAATACCTGGAGAAAGATCGTCGGCAATCCGCGTCTGCTTGACCCTGCTCTCCGGCGACTCTAGGATTCATTGCGACCGCTGGGAAACGGCAAACCCCCGCGGCGCTTGATGTTGCGTTGATCCGAAACCCGTCTGCCACGCTGGGTCTATGTCTGAAGAGTCCGGTACGTTTGTCGGCGCCGTCAGCGGCGAGGTCGGTCCCGAAGAGCTTTCCCCGGAGGCGAAAGAGCAACCGGTGGATCTGCCGCGGATTGAGCGGGCGGTGCGGGAAATCCTCGCGGCGGTCGGTGAAGACCCCGACCGCGAGGGGCTACGGGATACGCCGCAGCGGGTGGCGCGGATGTATGCCGAGCTGTTCCGCGGCCTGCACCAGGACCCGCGCGAGCACGTGCAGAAGTTCTTCGCCGAGAAGTACGATGAGATCGTCCTGGTGCGCGACATCACCTTCGAGAGCATGTGCGAGCACCACCTCCTGCCGTTCATGGGGCGGGCGCATATCGGCTACCTGCCGGCGGGGAAGGTGATCGGCTTGAGCAAGCTGGCCCGCGTGGTGGAAGTCGTCTCGCGCCGGCCGCAGGTTCAGGAGCGGATGACCGAGCAGAT
>JAHWKS010000402.1 GCA_019347795.1 Planctomycetota bacterium
GGCTCAAGGGCTATTGAGGCGTCGTCGCTCCGCGCGGGGAGAGTCGGAGAGGTTACTTCAGCTCCGTCGCTCGGCGGACCATTTCGATGAACTCCGTGCGGTAGCCGCCGGGATCGTCGCCGAGGGCGGAGGTTGCGATCTCCTCGACGGCGTCGTACGTGGCGTCTCCTTTGAACTGCGAGTCGCGGAGGAGCATGCCGAAAGAGGCGACCGCGGCGGCGAACTGGAAATCGCCGCCGGCGGCGCCGAACTGCGCCTCGCTGTCTTCCACCGGGAAGGCGATGAGCGTGCTCTCATCCTCCTCCGGCGCCTTGTAGCGGATCTTGAGCGTCAGCAGCTCGTCAGTTTGCGCCGCTTCCGACAGCTCGCCCTGCCGCTGATACTTCAGCTCGTCCACGTCCGCGACCGCCACTTCGCTTTCGGCGCCGGCGGGGATGACCTCGTAGAGCGCGGTCACGGTGTGGCCCGCGCCGATCTCGCCCGCGTCTTTTTTGTCGTCGTTGAAGTCCTCGGCGGCCAGGAGGCGGTTTTCATAGCCGATCAGCCGCCACGCCTCGACCTGGGCCGGATTGAACTCGACCTGGATCTTCACGTCCTTGGCGATCGTCACCAGCGTGGCGTTCATCTGCTCGACCAGCACGCGGCGGGCTTCGTGGTCGCTGTCGATGAAGGCGTAGTTGCCGTTGGCCTTATTCGAGAGCGTCTCCAGCATGTCGTCGTTGTGGTTGCCCATGCCGAAGCCGAGCACCGTGAGGAACACGCCCGCCTTGGCGTGCTGCTCCGCCAGGCGGACGATGTCTCCCTTGTTGGTCGTGCCGACGTTGAAATCTCCGTCGGTGCAGAGAAGCACGCGGTTGGTCCCGCCCTGAATGAAGTTGTCGAGGGCGATTCTGTAGGCCAGTCGCATCCCTTCGCCGCCGTTGGTCGAACCGCCGGCCTGGAGCCGCTCCAGCGCGTCAAGGATCGTCTGCTTCTCGTCGCCGGACGTGGAGTCGAGCACCTGTCCCGCGGCGCCGGCGTAGACGACGATCGCCGCGCGGTCGTTCTCGCCGAGCTGGTCCACGAGCATCTTCATTCCCCGCTTCAAGAGCGGAAGCTTGTTCGGCTGGTCCATGGAGCCGGACACGTCCAAGAGAAACACCAGGTTGCCGGCCGGCCGCTCCTGCTCGATCTCCTTCCCCTTGATGCCGATCCGCACCAGCCGATGCTCCGGCCGCCACGGCGCCGCGGCGACCTCGACGTGTGCAGCGAAGGGATGTTCGCCGGTGGGGGGCTCGTAGTCGTAGACGAAATAGTTCACCAGCTCTTCGATCCGCACCGCGTCGGGATTCGGCATCATTCCCTGCTGCATCAGATACTGGCGGACCTTGGCGTAAGAGGCGGAGTCCACGTCTATCGAAAACGTGGAGAGCGGATTGGCGCCGGCCGCGCGGAATTCATTCTCGAGAATCCGCTCGTAGCGATCGCCCGCGACGCCGGGACCGCGGCCTTCGTCGGGACGAGCCGGCATCCCCGCCATCGGCTCGAGGGCGGACTCGGCTGCCGTCTCCCTATCCGAACTTTCCGAGCTTCCCACGGCCGGGCTGTAGGCGGATCGCATTTCGGACTTGCAGCCCGTGAGAAGGCCGACGAGGAGCATGCAGGAGAGAGCGCAAAGACAACGTACGGCGGACATAGCGGCCTCCTTGTGTGGCGAAAGAAGAGAACGATATTTATCGACTTGCGCCCACTACAAACGATTCATCGCAGGCCCTCATTATTCCCGCCCGAGAGCAGAAAATGGCGGCCGTGTCGCCTTTCGCTCCGCGCTGCCGACCCCCTCCGGCCTAACTGTGCATTCGCGGCGGATCGTCGCTCGCGGCGAGAATTTCCGCCTCCGCCGCAGCCAGCTCCTCCAGCCGCGACTTGACCGCACGCTCGTCGCCGAAGCTCTTCGCCAGTTGCACGTACGTGGCGTGATGGCGGGCCTCCGATTCAAAGAGACCGCCGTAGAAGTCGGCCAACTCGCGGTCGGACAGCCGGTCGCGCAAGAGGCCGAACCGTTCGCAGGAGCGGGCTTCGATCAGCCCGGCGACCAGCAATCGGTCGATCGCCCGCTGCGGCTCGAGCTTTCGCACCAACTCGGCCAGACGCCGGCCGTACTTGCTGGGGGGCAAGCGACGGAAGCGGACGCCGCGGCGCCGCAAGAGGTCGAGCACCATGTGAAAGTGCTCCAGCTCCTCGTGGACGATGTCGGTCATCGCCCGGCAGAGCGGCTCGTTTTCGACATAGGCGAACAGCAGGTTCAGCGCCGTCCCCGCCGCTTTCTTCTCGCAGTGCGCGTGGTCGATCAACACCAGGTCGAGGTTTTCCTCGATCTGCGCAAGCCAACGCGGGGAAGTGGCCGAGTGCAGATTGAGCATCGGCCGAATGATACCAGAAAGCCTGAATTCCAGCATCCGCGGCTCGACGCGGTACCGAGTCGTGTGAGCCGCAGGCGTCCTCCTCGGACACTTGACGCTGGAGTTCTATTCGGCGGCGATCGGCCTCTGCCGGCGACTTTTCATCACCTCGGGCGCCAGAGCCGCCGCGTCGGGAGAAAAGCGACCCACGCGCTTGCAATCCGGCGGCGAAGGACTATGATGCACCCCGGTTTGCTCGCGACGGTTTCTAATTCACCGGGCCCTACCGTCGCCCAGGAGCAAACTCTGGCGGATCGAACGCGCTTGTTCCTCTTGCAGGAAGGCCCGGTATGACGCACTCGCTCCGGCGTCCCTCCCCCGCTTCTCCGGGGTCTGGCAGCGGCAGAAGAAATCTTGGCAAGGGCGCTCCCGCTACTTGTTTCTGCTGTTGGAAAGGCTTACCATAGCCCCCCAGATTATCCGGTTTGACCAACTTTCCTTCGCCTGATGAGCAGCCGTGAAGAGACGAAGTTGCTGAGTTTTTTTCGCCGCGTCGCCTCCGGTAGCGAGCGCGGCGCGACAAGGCGGCGGCCCGCGGCCGTCGCTCGCGCATTGATCGACCCACTTGCCAGTCAGCCTTGGCGCCTCGTTCTGAGATAAGGATTGTCACCATGTTTCGCCGCACCGATCGTCGCACCCGCAAGCTCCGCAACAAGAAGCTCCGCAACCGCCGCAAAGGCCTGGGCCGCCTGGCCTCGATGGGAGGCTGGCTCTACACGCCGCACGTCGAGCTGCTCGAACAACGCCGCGTGCTGGCGGTTATCGGTCCTGACAGTTTCGGCTATGTGGCCGACGATGGGATTGCCTTTTCGTACGAAGATATCAGCGGCACGGGGTCCGCGCTAAATCAGACTGACGACGACGGGGACCTGGTGTCGCTGGGCTTCAATTTCGTCTTCTACGGAACCTCTTACTCGGACGTCTTCGTGAACTCGAACGGCCTGCTGACGTTCAACTCGGCTCAGTTGGACTTCAGCAATGAGGACTTGGAGACCACCGGCAACCCACCACAGCCCTCAATCGCGCCGTTGTGGGATGACTGGGACCCAGGGCTGACCGGCTCGGACGACGTTTACACGCAGACGCTGGGAACAGCTCCGAACCGGCGGTTCATTGCGCAGTGGCACGACATCGAGCACAACAATTTCGGTATTGGCTTTAGTGGCGACGGCGTCGTCGACTTTCAGGTTGTGCTCTTTGAGTCCGGCGCCATCGAATTCCGTTACAACGATGTCGATGGCATCGATGCAACGGTGGATGATGGACGGTCCGCGACGATCGGCATCCGCAATGCCGAGCCCACGGCGGTAGCTGACGGCGAAGTCCTGCAGTACTCCTTCGACACTGCATCGATCGCAAACAACACTGCTCTACGAATCGCCACGTCGTTTGAGCTGGCCATCGACGCCGATCAGGATCCGGGGGGCGACAACACCGCCGACAATGCCGCCCCAGACAGCTTCCGTCTGATCCGTAACGGCAACAATCTGGAGTGGTTTATCAACGGCGACCTGGCCGGCATGTTTCCCATCTCTGCCATCGATAGTGTAACAGTCAACGGTTCGGGCGATGACGACACTCTAACGGTAGACTATGCCGGAGGCGCCTTGCCGTTTCCGGTTGACTATGCTGGGGCGGGCGAAACCAACGGCGACGGACTGCGGGTGCTGGGCGACGGCACGAACGACGCCGTCTACACGCCCGACGCCAGTACGACGGGCAACGGCGCCGTCGGCGTCGACGGCAACATGATTACCTTTACCGGGCTGGAGCCGGTTGACATGAGCGGGATGGCGACCGCCACGCTCATGACGCCGCTGACCGGCGCCAACGACACGCTGACCTTGCAGAACGGCGTCGATTTCCTCGCCGGGGGTACGAATCAGGCCATCCGGGTTTCGGGGACCACGGGCGATACGGCTAAAGGCGCCGGGGATGGGACCGCCATCGAACCGGTCGCCTTCTGGGACAACGGCGAAGTCATCATCGACACGACGCAAGTGGATGGCGACGATGTGATCGATATCGATAGCGCCGACAATGCTCACGACAATGTCGACCTGACGATCCGTACCGGGAGCGGCGACGACGACGTCAACCTCAACGGCGACGTATTGCTGGACGATGCGGACAGCGACTTCAGCATTCAGACGCAGCAGATCAACCTCGGCGACGGCGTCGGCATCGATAATATTGACGCCGCGGATGCTGTATCGCTGGACGCCGGAGCAGGGTCGATCTCGGAAACGGGACCAAACACGATCATCGCCGTGAACCTTGTGATGCGAGCGGGGACCGGCATCGGCGATGCCTCGACCAGCGACGACGACATCGACGTCCAAGTCGGCGCCGTCGCCGCCGAAACGGCAACCGGTGATATCCACATCGAGGATCTCGACGGAGTTCTCACGATTGGAACGCTCAATTTGCGCAACGGGACCACCATCACCGGACTTTCCATCACGACGGGAGGCGCCGGCGACGAGATTCTCGTGAAAAAGCGAAATGGCGGCGTTGCCGCCGACTTACTGACCGTCTCGTCTTCGGTTAGCAATAGCGGCTCGGGCAATATCACTTTAGCGGCGGACGGCGACGCTGCCGACGACGACTTTGACGTTTCCGCCAACGTAACGGCATCGGGCGGCGACGTTCTGCTGGTCAGCTACGAAGACATCGAATCGACGGCGCCCGGGATCTCGATTTCCACCACGGGTGAGGGCAATGTCTCGCTTCACGCAGGCGCTACATTTACCTTCGGCTTGCCGGTCGATCCGACGGCCGGCAACAACGATGGCGACATCTTCACCGGCAGCCCCAACAACGCCAGCATCGAGACGGAAGACGGCGATATTCTCCTGACAGCCAAGGACAATATCCTTCTCGGGGACGTAAACGCCGACGCGGATGGTAACCGCACGGGCGCTGTCGGCGATGCAGGCAACGGCGACGTAACGGTTCTTGCGGACCGTGACGGCGACAATGTGGGCGACATTCGCGACTCGCTCGCCGGTGAAGGCCTGGGGAATGAAAACATCATCGGCGGGAACGTCATCCTCAGCGCTGCGCTCGGCGTCGGCGACTTCGACGATCTCGACGTCGACGCCGTCCAACTGGACGTCACGAACACAACTGGGGGCAGCATCCGGGTTGCGGACGTCGCCGGCGGCCTGGTTCTCGCCGATCTTGACGGCGATCCCAATAGCCGCTCGGTAGACGGAGTCGGCGGCGGCGGATCGATTGTCGCCAGCAGCCCGTTAACGATATCCGCCGACGCCAGCACCACCGGCGGCATGACGTACACCGCCGCGGATGACAATCTGGACGGCGGCGGCGCCGGAATGGAGCCAGACAAGCGGGTCATTCAATGCGGCGTCAGGGTGATGGGTAACACGTGGCTCGTACTGAAGGGCGGCGATCGAGTCGGGCTGGTAGGCACGGCGGGGATGGTTGGGCGCGTTGTCGCGTTCAAT
>JAHWKS010000403.1 GCA_019347795.1 Planctomycetota bacterium
CGGGCAAAGTCGCAAACAGCAGGGCGAAGCCGGCAAATCCCGCTCCCCGATAAATCGTCACATCGCAAAGCGCGACCACCAGCCCCACTGAGGCGAACTCTCGCCAGCGGACCCGCGGAGCTTCGCGAACCGTGACTTCTTGCGCCGGAAAGACGGAGGGATCGCTCACACCCGTCAATATATCGCGCCCGGCGTGGAGAACCTACTCAGATTTGCGGCATTGAAGCAGTTACGCCTGTCCCAGAGATGCTTCCTCCACCGCGAACGAGCCGAGGTGGTAATAGCGGAGCGATTCGCGGTCGCCGTCCAGGCAGTAGAAGGCGGTGCTGGTGGGCGGGGCGGAGTCGCGCTCGACCTGCCCGATCAGCACGCGAACAAAGTCGGCGCTCATCAGCAGTTTCGCCACCGGCGGCAGTTGCTCAGGGGAGTGTTCAAAATGATGAGTGTGGCCGTCCAGGGGTCCGCCGACGAACTCGACCGCTTGCGCGCGCATAACTCCCTCCTGCATCCGTGAAGCGCAGATGATCGAGCTCGCAACGTGCAAAGCCCGTGCCACATACACGCCGGTTGTCCGGGAGCGTGTTTGTTTGTTGCAACTGGCGAGGCGTTACGCAGCATCGCGGCAACTTCTCGCTTCCCCTTGAATGGAGTAAGATTGAACAGTGCGCCCCATTCTGCTTAGGAGATTTCCTGCATTCCATGCCCGACCGCTGGCGAAAGCTGCTCGACGACGCCATCGACCGCCGCTTTGAAGCGATGGTCGCGGTGCGGCGGCAGTTGCACGCCCATCCCGAGCCGTCGGGCGAAGAGTTCCAGACCAGCCTGTATCTCTACCAGTCGCTGGGGGACGCGGGTTTCTCGGTCGAAATGGGACCCGAGGGGCGCGGCGTGGTCGCCGATCTTCCATCGCCGACTACGGCGAAGCGAACTACGTCCGCCGAGGGGAATGGGAACGGCGCTCCGCATTCGACGCTCCCGCGGATCGCGCTGCGGGCAGACATTGACGCCCTGCGCATCCAAGAAAAAGGCGAGTCGTCCTATCGCAGCCGGCGCGACGGCGTGATGCACGCCTGCGGACACGACGGCCACACTGCCGTTGTTTGGGGCGCCTTGTGCTCGCTGGCGGAGCTGCGCCAAAGCGAACAGCTCCCCTGGCCGTTGCCGCTGCGGGGTATTTTTCAGCCGGCCGAAGAGATCGGCGCCGGCGCCCGGGAGATGATTGACGCCGGCTCGCTCGAGGGCGTGGGGGCGATTCTCGCCGCGCACGTCGATCCTTCCCGGCCGGTGGGACGCGTCGGCTTTCGTTCCGGCGTGTTCACCGCTAATTGCGATTCGATGACGGTCCTGGTCCGCGGACGCGGCGGGCACGCCGCCCGGCCTCACGAAGCAATCGACCCCATCGCCGCGGCGGCCCAGTTCATCAATGCCGTCTATCTCTCCATCCCCCGCCTCACCGACAGCCAGGACGCGGTGGTGGTCACCATCGGCCAGGTGCTCGGGGGCCACAATGCGAACGTGATTCCCGATCACGTCGAGCTGCGGGGAACGCTCCGCACGCTCGACGGTCGGGTGCGGCAGCAAACGATCGAGCACGTCCGCCGCATCGCCGAAGGCGTCGGTCAGGCGTGCCGCACGACGATCGAGGTGGAGTTCGCCCAAGGGACGCCCTCGGTCGAGAACGATCCGGGGCTGGTGGAGTTGTTGCGGCAATCGGCGGCCGAGGTCGTGAGCCACGAGGGGCTGGACGCGATCCCGCGTCCCAGCATGGGGAGCGAAGACTTCGCGTTCTACCTGCATCACGCGCCCGGGGCGATGTTCCGCCTCGGCTGCGCCTCGCCGAAGGTCGGCGCCTCGGGCCTGCACACGCCCACGTTCGACCTGGATGAAGAGGCGCTGCGGATCGGCGCCCGCATTCTGGCCCGCGCGGCGGTCGCGTGGTGCGATCCGCAGCGCTCGCACGACTCGGCGCCGGCCGCGCGAACCTGGACCATTTAACTCTGAGAGCGAAGGCGAATATGAATAACCCTCCCCCTCCCGAAAACCAGCCTCCTGATCCCGGCAGCCACAGCGAGCAGGTCCGCATGCAGCACGTCACGGCCCGCGTGCCCGAGCGGGTGAGCCGGGGCATGTTCTCGACTGGCGTGATCGTGATGACCGGGGGGACCGAGTTCATCCTCGACTTCCTTCAGGCCCTGGGAAAACCGCGGCAGGTGGCGGCCCGGGTCGTGATGCCGCACGCGGCGCTCCCGCAGTTCATCGACGCACTGCGGAAGAACCTGGAGCTGTACACGCAGCGGTTCGGTCAGATCCATCAGCCGATCACTCCGCCGCAGGATCCCAATCAGCAGCGTCCCACGGTGCAGGAGATTTACGACGACCTGAAGCTTCCCGACGATGTGCTCAGCGGCGCCTACGCCAACGGCGTGATGATCTCGCATGCCCAGAGCGAGTTCGGCTTCGACTTCCTGACCAACTTTTTCCCGCACTCGGCCGTCTCCTGCCGCGTCTACCTCGCCGCCCCGCAAGTCCCGCGGCTCTTGGACTCGCTGCAAAACACCTTCAACCAATTCCAGCAGCGCGTCCGCGAGCAACAACGCAACCAGCAAAACCCCCCGCCTCCCGGGCCGGAGGATGACATGGGATGAGCGGCTTCGCCCGGAGTGGCTGCGGTCTCCATGTCGCAGCCCAAACGCGGCCGTCGCATCAAGGGGCGTCGAGTCGGTCCTCATCGTCTGGTTCGACGTCCGGCGCCTTGGCGAGGACGGCATGGAACTTCTCCTTGCTGCCTCTCTGCGCGCGCACTCGTGTCGATCACGACTTGCGGCATCGCCATATTGGTAGCATATGCGGCGCCGCATGTGGTGTCGAATCCTTGAATAAATCGGGCGCTTTTGTGGTCCAGTCTTCCTTGACCGTGCTCGCTTGCCGACCATAGGCTAATGCCTGGGCGGTTCTCCGACTTGCCCGCGCGCCCGATGTCCACATCCCATCCGCCTCGCCGCTTCGCCACCACGCACTGGAGCATGGTCGCCCAGGCGGCGCGGCGTTCTTCGCCCGAGGCGGCGCAGGCGCTGGCGACGTTGTGCGAGACGTACTGGTATCCGCTCTATGCGTACGTGCGGCGCCGCGGCTATGCCGTCGAGGATGCCCAGGACCTGACGCAGGATTTCTTCGCCTTGCTGCTGGAGAAGGATCGGCTGGGGCAGGCCGACCGAGAGCGAGGCAGGTTCCGCACGTTTCTCCTCTCCTCGTTGCAAAACTATCTGGCCAACGAGTGGCGGAAGGCCGGCGCCCGGAAGCGCGGCGGCGGGCGGACGACGCTGTCGCTCGACTTCGAGAAAGGGGAGCATCGCTACCGGCTGGAGCCGGTGGACGACTGGACGCCCGTGCGAATCTACGAGCGGCGCTGGGCCTTGACGCTCATGGAGCGGGCGCTCGACCGCCTCCACGATGAATACGACGGCGCCGGAAAGCCGGAGTTGTACGAGGCGCTCAAGCCGCAGCTCGGCGGCGACGGGCCTGCCGCCTCGTATGCCGACATCGGCCGGCGGCTGGGCATGACCGAGGGCGCCGTGAAGACCGCGGCCCATCGCCTCCGCCGCCGCTGCCGGGAGTTGCTGCAGGCCGAGGCGGCGCAAACGCTCGCCGATCCCGACGACGCGCAAAGCGAACTCCGCGAGTTGCTGCAGGCGCTGGGGTCGAATTAGCCGCGACGCGCTCGTGCTGCATCCAAGGCAAATACTGAATCCGATAGACGCCGGCGAGCCCGCGCCCTAGGATGGACGCTTGTCCGTCAGGAAAACCTTTCATGCCTCGCCAGCCGGAGCGTGATCTCGAGCCTCTCGGTCCGGCGCACCAGCCGCTGGTGACGCTGGCGGTCGCCTTTGGATTGGGCATCGTCGTCGATCGATATGCGCCTGTGCGGGCCGAGATTTGGTGGCTTACCGCCGCTGCGACGCTGGTTGTTTGGTGCGGCGTGTGGCGGCTGCGCTGGATTCGTACAGCGGCGGTTCTCCTGCTCCTGGCGACCGCGGGACTGGGCGCCGCGCGGCATCATCTGCACTGGAGCGTCTTTCCGATCGACGACTTGGGACGCGCTGCCGACGAGACATCGCGGCCGATCGTCCTGGAGGCGGTCGCGCTCGAGAACCCTCGCCGTCGGCCGGCGCCGTCCGCCACGCCGCTGGCTGTCTTTCAGCGCGGCGATCAATCGGAGTTGGACGTGCAGGTCGTGGCGGTGCGCGACGGGCTGGCCTGGCGGCCGATGTCGGGCAAGGCGGAGCTGGCGGTCGAAGGGCATCTGCTCGGCGTCCGCGCCGGCGACCGGCTGCGCATCGACGCGATGTATCAGCGACCGCAGCCGCCGCTCAATCCAGGGGAGTTCGACTTCGCCGCCCGCGATCGGGCAGATCGCAAACTCTGCCGCCTGTGGGCCGATCATCCCGACGCGGTGACGCTGCGACAACAAGGATCGTCGCTTCGCCCACGAAGACTGCTCGGCTCGATCCGCGACCGCGGCGAAGTGTCGCTCTGGCGATACGTGGCGCCGGAGCGAGCCGGGCTGGCGGCGGCGCTCGTGCTCGGCTCGCGGGAGCAGCTTGACCGCGAGCGATTGGAGCCGTTCTTTCTGACCGGCATGATGCACGTGCTGGCGATTTCGGGAATGCACCTTGGCATCCTGATCGGCGGCGTTTGGCTGCTCCTGCGGACCGGCCTTATGCAACGCCGGACGGCGATCTGGAGCGCCATGCTGCTGGCGGTTTTTTACGCCTTCCTCACCGGCGGCCAGCCACCCGTCGTGCGGGCGGCGATCCTGGTTGTCGTGCTGTGCATCGGACGACTGGCGGGCAAGCCTGCCTTCGCGTTCAACACCCTGGCGGCGGCGGCGCTGGTGGTGCTGGCGGCGAATCCGGCGGAGTTGTTCAACACGGGTGCGCAGCTCTCCTTCCTTGCGTTCGGAGTGCTGGTCTGGATCGGCCCGCGGGTGGCGGCATGGCGGCGACTGCCGGAGGATCCGCTCGACCGCCTCATCGCTCAAACGCGGCCGTGGCCGCGACGGGCAGCGCGGGCGTTAGCCACTCGAGTTGCGCAAGTGGTCGCTACCAGCCTCGCCGTCTGGCTGGCGGTGCTGCCGCTGGCGATGTATCGCTTCCATGTCGTGCCGCCCGCGGCGATTCTGCTGAACCTGGTGCTGTGGATTCCGGTCACGGCGGCGCTGTTCTCGGGATTTGGCGTCGTCCTACTCGGCGAGCTGTTCCCGCCGCTGGCGACGCTGTGCGGCGCCGTGTGCGACGGCAGCCTGGCGATGCTCGAAAATGTAATCTTGCACACGCAGCAGATGATTGATCTTCACTTCTGGACGCCGGGACCAGCGCTGTGGTGGGTGATTGGGACCTACATTGCATTGGCGGCTTGCGCGGCGTTTCCGCAATGGCGGCCGTCGCGAAGATGGCTTGCGGCGGCGGCGACGGTTTGGCTGGCGCTGGGCCTGGCGCCGCCCGACAGCGGCTTTCGCCGGCCGGCGTCCTTCGCCGGCGAGTCGCGGCTCCTTCACGCCGCCGCGGCGACGATCCTCCCGACGACCAAGGCGCCAGAGCAGGTCAACTGCACCTTCATCGCGGTGGGCCACGGCGTGAGCGTGCTGCTGGAGTTTCCCGACGGCCGGACTTTGCTCTACGACGCGGGCAGCCTCGGTCCTCCCACCAGCGGCGGACGGGCCATCGCGGCGGTGTTGTGGTCGCGCGGGTTGCGGCATCTCGACGCGGTGGTGCTCTCGCACGCCGACGCCGATCACTACAACGCCCTGCCGGAGTTGCTCGAGCGGTTCTCGGTCGGCGTCGTCTACGTCTCGCCGCTGATGTTCGATCACCAGACGCCGGGC
>JAHWKS010000404.1 GCA_019347795.1 Planctomycetota bacterium
CCTACGCTTCGGTGTGATCACTATCTATACGGCCACGGCGACATTTCCAATGGCGAACAAGGCCATATTCCCTGGAAAGAGCAGCGGGCTTGCTCCGCTCTACTCTCGCGTCGGTGCGGCCCTTCTGCTCAGTTTCTCGATGCTGATTGGCCTCAGAGAAGCGAACGCTCAAAGCGACGCGCCGAAGTCGCTTGATGAGCGCGTGACAATCGACCTCTTCGCCGAGCATCCGCTGATCGTCACGCCGACGGGCATTGCGGTTGACGGACGGGGGCGGGTGTTCGCGGCTGAGAGCCACACGCACTTTCGGCCTGACGACTACGACGGGCCGCACACCGATCGCATCGTGATCGTGGAGGATAGCGACGGCGACGGCCGGGCCGACCGCCGGCGGGTGTTTCACGAGGGCTTCACGCACCTGATGGACCTCGAGTTTCATCCCGACGGATCGCTGTATGCCGCCACGCGGATGGACATCCACCGATTGCGGGACACCGACGCCGACGACGCGGCGGATGAGATCACGCCGATCATTCGCATGGACACGACCGGCACGTATCCGCACAACGGCCTTTCGGGCCTGGCGTTCGACTTTCGCGGCGATCTGCACTTCGGCCTGGGCGAAAACCTGGGGCACGCGTACACGCTTATCGGGACCGACGGCGTTCGCCTCAGCGGCGGCGGCGAAGGAGGAAGCACCTATCACGTGCGACCCGACGGGACCCGGCTGCGGCGCGTCTCCACCGGGTGGTGGAATCCCTTCGGCATGTGTGTGGACGCCTTCGGCCGGGTCTTCGGGACCGACAACGATCCGGGCGCCTCGCCGCCGTGCCGTTTGATTCAGGTGGTGGACGGCGGCGACTACGGCTACGAGTACCGCTACGGCCGGACCGGCCTGCACCCGCTGGTGTCGTGGACCGGCGACGCGCCGGGAGTGCTGCCGATGATCGCGGGAACCGGCGAAGCTCCCTGCGAAATACTCGCGTACGAAGCGGCCGCGCTGCCCGAGGCGTACCGCGGATGTTTGCTGGTCGCTTCCTGGGCCGATCACCGGATCGAGTATTATCCCGTCGAGCAAACGCCCAACCGCGGCCTGACGACAACCTCTCGGAAGACGCTCATAGAAAGCGCGGGTGAATTTCGGCCAGTGGGGCTGGCGACGGCGCCGGATGGGAGCGTGTACGTGAGCGACTGGGTCTCTAGCAGTTATGAGCTTCACAAGCAGGGACGCATTTGGCGGATTCGGCCGAAGAACCCGAGAATCGCATCTTCTCCAAATGTGTCGATCACCGGCTGGGAGGCGATGCGACTGACCGAAACGGAGGAGGCTCGCGTGACGCTTAGAGATTGGGCGTTCTCCCATCACCGCGCCCGTCTCCGGGCGACGGCAGTGCAGGCGTTGGCGGCCGTGAACGACGCAGCGACGGACTTTGCGAACATCGCCCGTGGCGACGCGGTAATCGCGATTCGGGCATTGGCGCTGCGGCATCACCTGGGCCGCGGCGGTGACCCGGCGCCGTGGTGCAACGAAGCCACGCCCGCGGCGGTGCGAGCCGAGGCGGTACGGCGCCTCGATCCACAACAGCATCGCCCTCTCTTGCTCGCGGCGGCGGAAAGCGACGACCCGCTTCTGTTCCATGCCGCCGTTCAAGCCTGGTCGCAGCATCCGCCGGCGGCGGAGGAGTTCGCCGGCCTCGCGTCGCGGCAACGGCAAGCGGCGCTGCTTGCGATTAAGCGCAGCTCGGCCCGGGACGAGTTCGCCGCATCGCAGCTCGGCCGCATGCTGGAAATGGACGATCCAGCGGTGCGGTACATCGCGGTCAAGTGGATCGCAGACGATCGACGGGTTGAGCACCAGGACGAACTTCGCCAATTGCTCAGAGATAGAACGCTTGATTATCGTCTCTTCCTTGCTGCGACCGCGGCGCTGGACGTGTTGGAGGGGAAGCCGCCCGCCGATCGTCCTGCGCCTTCGCTGCTCCTGGAGCAGATTGCCGACGACGGCGCCACAGTGACCATCCGCAAGCTGTCGCTGCGGCTGATCGATCCGAGTTTTCAAGGGCTCACGATCGAGCATTTTGCCGATCTGCTGGATCATCCCGACGCCGACCTGCGCGTCGAGGCGGTCCGGACGCTCGCGCAGCATCCCGGCGAAGGCCGCAGCGAGGTGCTCGCGGAAGTCGCACGCGACGAGCGGCAGTCGACGGACGTGAGAGCGTGGGCGATCGCCGGCCTCGCGCCGGAAGCCGAGCAGTATCGTGAAGTGTTGATCGACCTGGCCCAGCATGCTCGCACAGAGCTTCGCGACGAAGCGCTGCGGGCGTTGGTCGGCGTCGCGCTCAGCAGCGAAGAAGCTCGCCTCCTCCTATCCAAGGCGGCGAAGCACGAAGGCGCGGCGGAGGCGGTGCGCCGCATCACCGAGGGCTCGCCGGGGGAGCGGCCTACAAACAGTGACTGCGACGCTTGGGAATCGTTGCTCAACGGCGCCGGAGACGCCTCGGCCGGCGAGCGCATTTTCTTCGGCGCCAAGGTCGGAACATGCTCGCGGTGTCACGAGGTGGACGGGCGAGGAACCGCCGTCGGTCCCGACCTCTCGCAGATGGAACGCCGGCTTGCCGCCCGCGGTGATGACGGCCGCCGTTGGTTGCTGAAAACGATCCTCGAGCCGAGCAAGGAGATGGCGCCTCAATACACGCCGTGGACGATCATCACCACCGACGGTAAGACCCTCACCGGGTTGCCGCGCCGCAGAGGCGGCGGGGTAGAGGCGTACTTGGGCCTGGACGGCGAAGAGTTCACCGTGCGTAAGTCGGAGATCGAGCTTCATCGCGAGTCGCGCGTCTCGATCATGCCGGAGAATCTACTGGGCGCGCTCACGCAAGGCGAACTGAACGATCTTTTTGCTTTTCTGCAGCAAAATCGCTGATCGCAGATTCATTGCAATCGGCCTCGCCGCAGTTGGGGGAACTGCGTAGAATACGAGGGCTTTGCCGACGGATGGGCGCCGGTTTCACGGGTTCGCGAAGCCCCACGGCTTCGCCCGCGGTTTGTGATTCCTGCAGGCGCCGCCGGGCGATAAAAGCCTGTGGGCCCCGGCGTCAAGTGCTGATCGTCTCCCACTCCTACTTGGGGAAGACTATGAGAAAGTTTGCGTGGATCCATTCGATGGCTTCGTGGTGCGTTCTGGCTTCGCCTCTGGCGGCGGTGTTGGCGGTCACCGTGATGTGCGACGCTCAGCAACCGCGCGACGTGCGGCTCCAGGAGCCGGTGTACCGCGTCACCAAGCGGACCTCGCAGCCGGCGAAAGCCGCCGAAGCCGAGCATCCGCTCGATCCGGCGCTGCGAGTCGCCCGCGAGGGGCTGGAGCGGATCCGCCGCGACGTGCGCGACTACACCTGCACCATCGCCAAGCGGGAGCGCGTGGGGGACGTGCTGGGCGAGTACGAATACATGTTCGCCAAGATCCGCAACGGCAAGGAGGTTGACGGCCGCGAAGTCGTCCCCTTCAGCGTGTATCTCAGCTTCCTTAAACCCGACGAGATCAAAGGCCGCGAGGTGATCTATGTCAAAGGGCACAACGGCAACAAGCTGTGCGGCCACGAGGGCGGCCTCAAGGGAAAATGGCTTCCCACGGTCTGGCTCCCGCCGGACGGCGCCTTCGCCATGCGCGGCCAACGCTATCCGATCTACGACATCGGCATTGAGAACCTGGTCGAAAAGCTGATCGAGAAGGGAGAGACGCAGAGGAAGTATCCCAACGTCGATGTGAAGTTCTATAACAACGCCAAGGTGAATGGCCGAAGCTGCACCTGCATCCAGCTCCTCCACCCGGAAAGGCACGCCGACCTCGACTTCCACGTCGCCCGCATCTACATCGACGATGAGTTGAAGCTCCCCATCCGCTATGAGGCGTACGACTGGCCGAAAACCGCCAGCGGCAAGCCGGAGCTGTTGGAGGAGTACACCTACATCGACCTGAAGATCAACGTGGGACTCACCGACGCGGACTTCGACGTCAAGAATCCCAACTACGCGTTCTAAGGCGGCCCGCGCCGCCGCAATGCTGATGAACGGCGCCGAAGCGACAGCGGCTCGACACCCTCGCCGGCCCTGGCTGCGGCGCCTGCGGAGGATGGCTGTCTCCGCGGCGATTATCTACCTCGTGCTCTTGGCGCTGCTGATGCTGTTTGAGGAAGCGCTGATCTTTCCCGCCCCCCGCTATCCGCTGGGGGACTGGTCGCCCGCCGCGCTCGGCCAGGAGGAGGTGTTCTTCGAGGCCGAGGACGGGACGCGGCTGCACGGCTGGTACGTGGCGCCTCCGTCGCCGCGAGCGTACGTTCTCTTCTGCCACGGCAACGGTGAGCACGTCGGCTTTCTCGGCGACTACCTGGCCTATCTCCGCGACGAGTTGAACATCGCCGTCTTCGCTTTCGACTATCGCGGTTACGGCCGCAGCGAAGGAAAACCGAACGAGGAAGGCATCCTGGCCGACGGCCGGGCGGCGCAGGCGTGGCTGGCCGATCGCGCGGAAATCGCTCCCGGCGAAGTCGTGCTCTGGGGACGCTCGATCGGCGGCGCGGTCGCCATCGATCTTGCGGCGGCCAACGGCGCCCGCGGGCTGATCGTGGAGCGCGCGTTTACCTCCCTTCCCGATGTGGCGGCCCTCCATTTTCCATGGGCGCCGGTGCGGTGGCTGATGCGCAACCGCCTCGACTCGCTGCGGCGCATCCAGGACTACCGCGGTCCGCTCCTGCAAAGCCACGGCACGGTGGACTCGATCGTCCCGTTCGGCCTCGGCCGCCGGTTGTTCGAGGCCCATCCAGGCCCCAAGGAGTTCCTCCCCCTCCAAGGCCACGACCACAACGACCCGCCCGCCCCCGAGTGGCACGACCGCATCGACCACTTTCTCGACCAACTCTCCGATTCAGCGAAGCTCAGCGACTTGCTGGCATCGGGAACGGGAGCGAAAATCGATAGCCGGGAATCCTCGAAACGATCGCAATGAAAACGAGCTGCGTCCGCTGCGTCCCTTTTCCCCTCGCCCTTTCCGTCGCCCCGTCCCTTTTCCCCCCGCCCTGTTTCTCTCACGAACCTGCTCGAACGACCTCCAGCTTGGATGTCTGCGAGCTTGGGCCAATACGAACAGGTCATTCCAACATAGACTGACACGAACTCATGAACGCTAGTATGAAGGCAGTGCTGAGTGGTGTCGGTGCTGGACTTGTCACGGCTGCTGTGTGCGCCATCTTCTTTGGCGTTTGGGGTGGCGACGAGGCATACGATTCGCCCACAGTCAAGATCACTCTCGGAATCTGTGTATTTGTCACTGCTTTTGTTTCGGCGAGAGTTGCGTCGGCTTCAAAGAAAACTGGCGGCGAATAAAGCGAATCGCCCCGACTCACCGATTAGCAGGTGTCCACGAATCGTCGATGCCGGCCCAGCAGAACTCGGTGGGCAGCAGCCCTCGAACGGAGCAGGGAACGCAGCTCTTTGGTCGCAGCCGACGAACGACGGAACGGAACAAAGCGGACGCATCGGACGCATCCCTTTGATCTCAGTCAACGAACGGCGAACGACGCCTCGCGTTCCACGACGACGCCGGCAGCGGGATACGATCACCCGCTACGCCGACATCTCGGCCACCAACCGCCACCAACCGTAGTCGGAGGGCAAGTGTCAGAACGACTCGCAAAGCTTGCTCGCTAAGCGTCTCGGCGTTAACAAAGCGACGCAGAAGGAAGTCGGTGACCATGGCGCCCGACCGGGAAGTAATCGCCGCCAAGCTCCGCGGGTTCGCCGAGCGGAATTGTCGGGGGGAGTCGCCCCTCTACGAGGAGCTGTGCCTCCGGACGGCGGCGGACGAGCGGTTGCTGCAAATCAT
>JAHWKS010000405.1 GCA_019347795.1 Planctomycetota bacterium
CGTGTATTCCTGTGGAGCTCGAAGCCGCCTACGAGCGCACCTGCCGCGAGCACCGCATTCCGGCGGCGGCCTCGCCGTAGGCACAAGCTCGCGCCGTCGCCATTCCACGAAGTGGGCCCTTGCTCAAAGGTTCATCATCACGGCCGATCGGGTATATTCGATCTCCGCGCATCTTCGATTCCTTGCTCGGGAGTTCCCCATGGCTGAATTTGAAACGGACGATCTGGACGCCCGGCTGGAGGAGCTGGACGAGGCGTTTGACGATTTCGATGAGCGGTGCCTGTTCCGCTCCAGCGTGCGAACGGCGGGCGAGATCTATCGGCTGGCCAAGAGCGGCGGGCGCGTGATCCCGTACCTCAATGCCGGTTTTAAGCTGATGAACGGCGCCCAGAGTCTGCTGGCGCCGGACAAGGGACGGGATGCGGCCATCGAGGTCATCGGGATGCTCGAGAGCGAGGACCTCGCCCGCCGCATTCAGCCCGACTTCCCCGATGACGAGTACGCGATGACTGTCTCTTGGATGTCGGCCTGCGGATATGACAACCTCGCCAAGCACACGGCGATGATCAACGGCTACAACTCCGAGGGAATGCACGGCTGCATCGCCGACGGGATCCAGGTCTGCCGCCGAACGGGGAAGCTGCGGTGCATCACCTGCTTTCGCGAGTACGCCTTCGACGTTTATCTGGCGGCCGATGACCTCGACATGGCGATCCACTTCGCCCGGCTCACCACCTCGATGCCGGAAGACGCCCCGGGAAGCGAGCGGCGATGGGTGGCGGCCAAGAACCTCGGCCGGGCCTACCTGATTCTCGGCAAGTTGGACGAGGCGGAGGAGGCCGCGCATCAGGCGCTGTCGCTGTGCGAGTCGTATTTCCGGCCGCTGGACGCGCGGCTCGATTCGCAGGTGCTGCTGGAAGACGTGCTGCTCCTGGCGGGGCGGCATGAGGAGCTGTCGCGCCACATCGGCGCCAAGACGGCCCCGCGACAGTTACCGGAGGGGGAGTCTCCCGCCCACGATCTCGGCTGGGACCTGCGAGACGCCTTGGCCGCGTGTTGCGAAGGCCGGTACGACGACGCGATCCGCCTCCTCACGCACTGGGACCGCTGGCTCACCACGCAGAAATGTCTCGACCAATGGTTCGAGGTGCGGTTGCGGATGATCGCCGCGCACCGAATGGCGGGTTACCAGGCGAAGATTGACGGACTTGCGCATCAGCTTGGAAGCAAGGCCAAAACCGCCAACGACTGGCTCACGCTGCGACGGCTCACCCGGCTCTTGGATCCGAGTGAGACGGTTTCGCCCGTGGCGACCGCGGCGCCGATCACCAGCGGTCCGTTTGCGTCGAAACAACCGGCCGTGTCCGCCGCATCGGGCGAAGCCGGCGAGCGCGATCTGGCGCAGGAATCGACGGCGATGGAGCAGCCGGCCTCGCACGAGGAAGCTGCCGCGACGGACGAGCAGGCGCCCACGCCGCTGGCGGCGAAGTTCGAGGAACTGGCCGAACGCTTAGATCAAGCCGGCGACGATGAAGAAGCTTTCCGCGCCGTCCGCCGCGATTTTCTGGCGATCGACCCGGCGTCGGTGACGGAGTTTTTCGACGCCGTGCGGCTGCTCCACCTGGCCCGCTTCGTGGTGGGAGATGGCGAGGATCGCGACCGGCTCTGGCAGTGGGCCGAGGCCGTCGCCGCCCGTCATTCGGAGAACGCGACCATTCTCAGCCTCGTGGCCGTGCTCGGCGACATCATTCGCGACGCCGGCGATCCCGAAGCAGACGAAGTGGTCGATCCCCAGCGAATTGACGAGCTTCTCCGCCAGTCGCTGCGGCTCGATCCGGATGATCCCGCGAACTTCGCCCGGGCCGGCGGTTATTATCTGGAGATCGAGGAGCTGGGCGAGGCGGAGCGGTGTCTCTCGCGCGGATTTCGCCTCGCCCGCGACAACGGCTACCTGGCGACGCGGCTGGCGGAAGTCTACCGCTGCACCGATCGGCCGCGGGATGCGCTGGCGGTGCTCGACATGGCGCTCCGCGAAGGCTGCGACGATCCCGGCGTGGCGTGGGAGGCGATGATGACCGCCCTCCTCTTGGATCAGTACGACGCGCTGCTCACCTATGGCGATCGCTTCGAGGCGATGCAGCCGGGTCAGCAATGGACGCAGTATTATCGCGCCACGGCGCTGGTGGAGCTGGGCGAGTTGGAAGACGCGATCCAGGCCATCGAGGAGGAGGAGCGGCGCAGTCCCGAGCAGCGGTTGCACCTGAACATCCTGCGGGCGAGGATCGCGGCGCAGCAGAGCGACGCCGCGTCTTTCCGCTCGCTGCTCACGGAGGTCCTCGAGACGCCGCTGCGGTCGATCGACTTCCTCACCTTCACCGGCTTGTGCCGCCTGTTTGAGAAGCTATGGATGGCGGCTCACTTCTTGCCGCCGGAGGACGACCTGCGAGTGCGGCTCAACGATCGGTTGCTCGCGGCGGGCCTGGCGCCGGATGACGCCTTCGAGGCGGTGCGGGAGGAAAACCCGAAGCATGAGGATGTGAACTTCTATCGCTGCACGCTGCTGCAGCCGCTTCGCGAAGATTGGCCCGGGTTTCCCGGCTGCCTGGCGGGCCAGGAAGGCTGGCAGGTCTATCATGCCGAGTGGGGCGTCCTGGCCCGCGACGAAGAGGAGGCGGCCGGATTGGCCCTTCCCTGGCAGGCGCGATGTTATCCGCAGCCGGCGGAGATCGAGAACATCGAGCTGGCCGATGAAGGATACACGGAGCACGTGGGGGTCGTCTGGCAGGGCTTCCGCTGGGGCGAAGGAGGCGAGGAGTGAGCAGCCCGCCCGGCGAAGGCTCTCCGCCTCCCCCCGCGGAAAACCATTGTCCCGAGTGCGGCGCCGAACTGCCCCCCGGCGCCGTGCTCTGCGTCGCCTGCGGATTCGACCTGAAAGAAGGCCGCCAATTAGAGACGGTCCGCGAGCCGGAAGTCACCGAGCCGCCGGCGGAGCGGCCGGAGTACCGGATTCCCGATCTCTCGCTGGCGGCCACCGAGCGAAAGAAGGAGCTGGAAAAAACCCTCAACCTGGAGACCCGCATCTTTTGGCTCGAGGAGCAAGTGCGCGACCTGCAGCGCCGCGTGAGCGGCACCCGCCTCACCGCCCCCGAGTTCTCGACAAGGATGTTCGCCGTGCTGGGCCTGTGGCTGGTCGGCTTCCTCGCCATCGCCTTCTGCTTCGGCGCCCTGGGCGCCCTGCTGTGGGTGACGATCGTAGGCGTGTGATATCGAGATTCACCGAATCGAAAGACTGATCGTCGATAGCCGACAAATCCTACTGGATCGCTGGAAAGAATTCTTCAACGGTTGGCCTTTCCGAACGAGGCCTCCGAAAAGACGCGGCTCCGAGAGGCCGCGTTCAAAAAAACTTGCGACGACTTGGCCCGTTTGATCCGTGTCCCAACTCGCGTGTCTGAACAAAGTTACATCGCGGCGCCGGAGTAGCGTCACGACGCAAGTTACGCACCCCCCAAGAAAAGTCGCCAAACTCTTGACATATTGAACATATACATGTGTATAATATAGGCGGCTTAACCAGCGCCCGCCTTCTCCGTGGCCGGATTGCATATCCGTCTCGGCCAGTTCGGCCGATTTCCCCTCCCCTCGCCCCGTCGTCGCCGCGCACGGTAAACTGCGGCCGCCGGGCGCCCCGTTACGCGTCTGATTCCTCATTCCATGTCCGCCTTCGTCTCCTCTCCCCAGGCGATGAAACGAAAATCCCCATCGGCGCCAAACACCGCGGCGTCGCGACAGGCGACCCTTTTCACCCAGCCGAAGCGCCGCATCCGCACGTTGCTCTTGCCGCGGTTGGTGAGCGAGGAATCGTCGAAGATTATCTACCAGGATGAACGTCAAGAAGCCGCCCACGAGATCCTCAAGAAGTGGGCGACGCTGGAATCGCAAGGCCATATCGCCCTGAAGAAGGAAACCTCCGCAGACGCCGATTTCCTCCTCGATGTCTTCGGCCGGGCGCTTGGCTATCGGACTTTCAACGATTCGCCCGACCAGTACGAACTCGACCGCGAGTTCAGCATCGCCGGCGGCATGAGCGCCGACGGCGCCGTGGGAAACTTCGGCGTCCAAGGAACCGGTTCCGTGCTGGCCGTGATCGAGCTGAAAGACGCGGGGACCGACCTGGACCGCGATCGCTTTGGCGGCCGCACGCCCGTGCAGCAATGTTGGGATTACCTTAACGCCCTTCCCGATTGCCCGTGGGGGATCGTCAGCAACTTCGTCTCGTTCCGGCTTTACCACCGCGACAAGACGCCGCTGGCTTTCCAGGAATTCCGCCTGCAGGACCTCCGCGACATCAAGCGGTTCCGCGACTTCTATTGCCTGTTCGAAGTCGGCGGCCTGGTCAGTCCCACGTACGGCCAGCCGCTGCGGGCGAGGATGCTCCTGGAGAAGAGCGAGAGCCGGCAGCGGGAAGTCGGCGAGAAGCTTTACGAGCAGTACAGCGACAACCGTTTCGAGCTGATCAAGCACCTGCGGTACGACAAGCAGCTTCCGCTGGAGGCGGCCGTCGGCATCGCGCAGAAAATTCTGGACCGGATCATCTTCGTGGCGTTTTGCGAGGACCGCGGCCTATTGCCGGAGAAGTCGATCGACGGCGCCTATAAGACGATCCCTCCGTTCCACAAGGTCACGAATCCCCGCTGGCGGAATTTCCTCGACTTGTTCCACGCGATCGATCAGGGGCACGAGTCGCTGAAGCTGAAGACCGGGTACAACGGCGGCCTGTTCCGGCACGATCCCGAAGTGGATGAGCTGCAGCTCGACGACAGTTGGACGAATTTCTTCCGCACCGTCGGCGAGTACGACTTCCGCGACGAAGTGAACGTGGACGTGCTCGGGAACATCTTTGAAAAGTCGATCACCGAGCTGGAGCGGATTCGCGCCGGCGGATTGTTCGGGACCGAGAGGCCCGAGGGCGCGGCGCCTTCGGCCGCGCCGGCGATGAAGAAGTCGCCGCAGCGCAAGAAGCTGGGGGTGTACTACACGCCGCCCGATTTCACGCGGTTCATCGTGCAGGAGACGGTCGCGAAGCTGATCGACCAGCGGCTGGAGTCGCTGCGGCAATTATGCAAACTCAAGCGGGAGCAGTTGGAGGCGGACCCGCCCGATCCGGCCGCCGCGCCGTTCTGGCGGGGAGCATGGGACGTGCTGCGGCAGTTCAAGGTCTGCGACCCGGCCTGCGGCAGCGGGGCCTTCCTCATCCAGGCCTACGACCTCTTGGAGGAGCGGTACGCGAAAGTCGCCGAGCAGATCGTCGCTCACGAAGGCCATTTGGCCGATCACCTGGAGGAGGACGTTCCCGACATCATCCTGGCCGACAACCTGTTCGGCGTGGACCTCTCGCCCGAGGCGGTCGAGATCACGCAACTGGCGCTGTGGATTCGCTCGGCCCGGCGGGGAAAGACGCTGGCCGACTTGTCGCGCAACATCGTCTGCGGGAACAGCCTGGTGACCGACCCGGAGGTCGATCCGCGGGCGATGGATTGGGAGGAGACGTTCCCGGCGATCTTCGCCCGCGGGGAGCGGGGCTTCGATTGCGTCATCGGCAATCCGCCGTGGGAGCGGATTAAGCTCCAGGAGCGGGAGTTCTTTGCGTTGGCGGCGCCGGAGATCGCCGGGGCGGTGAGCGCGGCCGGGCGGCGGCGGCTGATTGCCGAGCTGGATTCGCAGAATCCTGAGCTGCACGCGCGCTACATGGCGGCCAAGGGGGTGGCCGAGCGGACGCTCGATCACGTGCGGAAGTCGGGCCGGTTTCCGCTCACGGGTCGGGGGGACGTGAACACCTACGCGGTCTTCGCCGAGCTGGCCCGCGGAATCGTGGCC
>JAHWKS010000406.1 GCA_019347795.1 Planctomycetota bacterium
TCGAAACGGTGGCGGCCGGCGGCGGCTCGATCTGCCGCTTCGACGGCGTGAAGCTGGTGGTCGGTCCCGACAGCGCCGGCGCCGACCCCGGCCCCGCCTGCTACGGCCGCGGCGGCCCGCTCTCCGTGACCGACCTGAACTTCTACCTCGGCAAGATCCTGCCGGAGCATTTTCCCTTTCCGCTCGATCTGGCGGCGGTGGAGCGTCGATTGACGCAACTCAAGGAGGAAGTTCTTCAGGCGACCGGGAAGGCCTACGAGTTGCATGAATTGGCGGGCGGCCTGGTCCGCCTGACGAACGCGAACATGGCGAAGGCCATCCGCACGATCTCCATCGCCAAGGGCTATGACCCGCGCGATTACGTGCTGGTCGCCTTCGGCGGGGCGGCGGGTCAACACGCCTGTGCGGTCGCCGGCGAACTGGGCATGACGCAAATTCTCAACCATCCCGACGCCGGCCTGTTGAGCGCGTACGGCATCGGCATGGCCGACGTGGTGCGACGCCGCGAGCAAGGCGTCTATCGCCCTTACCATGACGCGGCAATGGCGGTGTTGGAGGAAGTCTTTGCGTCTCTGATCGATGAGGCGCGGCGCGAAGTCCTGGCCGAAGGCGTTCCGCCCGAGCGGATCACGACCACGCGCCTGCTCGATCTCCGCTATCAAGGCCGCGACGCATACCTGACGATTCCCGAGCCGCAGCAAGGAACGTACGGTGAGGCCTATATTGACGAGCATCGCCGCCTTTACGGATACGTGCAGGAAGGGCAGCCGCTGGAGATTGTCGCGGTGCGGGTGGAAGTCGTCGGCCGCTCGCTGGCGCAGCCGCATCCCTCCACTTCCGCCGCGCCCCGTGTTCCCACGCCGGCGACGACGGTGACGGCGTGGTTCGATGCGCGGCCGCACCCAACCCCCACGTATCATCGCGAGGCCCTGCAAGCCGGCGATTGTCTGGACGGGCCGGCGATTGTCGTGGAGCGGGTGGCGACCACCATCATCGACCCCGGCTGGCGGGCGGAAACGCTCACCGGCGGCGAGTTGCTCATTCGGCAGACTGGTGCGGCGGCGCCGACGGGGCAACCTGGGTAAAGCGGCGGATTGCTGCCGGATGATTGAATGCGATCAATGGCGGCGGGGGCTTCCGCCCGATGCCTTCAAAGGAACATTCCTGCAGCTCCCGCCCGGTCCCCCGCCCCACCAAGAATGCAATACGCCCACCTGACCGAAGAGGTCCGCCACCACACGCGCCGCCGCCTGGAAGTCCTCGGCGCCGATGCGGATGCGGAGATGGTGGAAACCATCCTCATCCGCGACGGCTACTTCTGCGGGCGGCGGTTTGAGTGCGACGGCTTCACCGCAGTCTGGTTCGTGGAAGAGAACGAGCTCAAGATCCACGACCGGGACGGCCGGGTCCACGCCGCCGTCGCCATCGACGACCTGGTGCAGCATCGGCGCCGCCACGCGGCGTAAAACGGGCGCCCGGCGCCGATCATTGGCCGCTCGCAAACGCGTGCGGCCGCCGCGCTTATTCATTCTTATCCGCGACGCGGCTCTTTTTGCTTACGTCGCGCTCCATTTCCTTCTGGCGCTGCTGCTTTTTCTGAGTGGTCGAGCCGGGGCGCACTCCTTGGTGCTTCTTGCTTTCGGCGCCGGCCGGCTGTCCCTGTTTCTGACCGCCTCGTTTTGCCTGGTCCGCCATGATTTTCCTCCTGCGCGAATAGTGGTGGATGTGAAGTCACGGCATAAGACCGCAAACGACGCGCCGAGCGAAGCCGGATTGCCGGAGAGTCGCTCAATGACAAAAATCTCGGCTTTCACGCAGCCCTGAGGACCTATGGACATCGCCGAATCGCCGCTCGACGTGCTCATCATCGGGGCCGGCCCGGTGGGGCTGACCTTGGCCTGCGAGCTGCGCCGCCGCGGCGTGCGGCTGCGGATCATCGACGCCGAAGCAGGACCCACGCCCGTCGACCAGTCACGCGCCTTAGGCATCCACGCGCGAACGCTGGAAATGCTAGAAGGTGTGGGCGTTACCAATGATCTGGTCGCGCGGGGGCGTCGCGTCCACGCAATCAACGCGTGGGATCACGGGCGAATGTTCCTTCGCTTTCAGCCGGAGTTTGATCGGCTTAAGACCCCTTACCCGTTCGTGTTGTCGCTCTCACAGGGGGAAACCGAGCGACGGCTGGAGAAGAAGCTGGCCGAGTATGGCGTCGGCGTCGAATGGAATGCGCGGCTCACGCAGTTGGACCACTCGCCCGGCGGCGTCGCCGCAAAGGTGTGCGGCCCCGACGGCGCCGAGGCCGACGTGCACGCGGCGTATCTCGTCGGCTGCGACGGGGCGCACAGCACCGTTCGGCATCAGCTCAATCTCGGCTTCGAGGGGCATCCCTATGAAGAGCGGTTTTTGCTGGCTGATCTGCGTCTGCGGTGGCCGCTCGCGCAGGACGAAGCGCATCTCCTGCTGACGGATCGCGGCCCCGTAGCCGCGATCCCGCTCCCCGAGCCGGACTGCTGGCGGCTGATCGACGCGACCGGCGCCTCCGAGGACGACGCTCCCGACGCCGTCGCCGCCCGCTTCGGCGACTTGCTGCACAAGGCGGCGCTGGAGGATGCGTCGATCGAAGGCGCGATGTGGGCGTCCGCCTTCCGCATCCATCGCCGCGCGACGGACCGGCTGCGTGTCGGCCGCTGCTTCCTGGCGGGCGACGCGGCGCACATTCACAGCCCCGTCGGCGGGCAAGGGATGAACATCGGCATCCAGGACGCCTGCAACCTGGCCTGGAAGCTGGCGCTGGTGATCGCCGGCGTCGCTCCCGAGTCGCTTCTTGATTCCTACGAGCAGGAACGGTTGCCGGTAGCCCGCTCCACCCTCCGCGGCACGCACTGGGCGACGCGGCTGGTCGTGCTGCGGAATCCGCTCGCCCGCGCGATTCGCAATCGCCTCGCGTCGTGGCTTACGAAGCCCGCCCTGGTGCGGCGGCGGCTGACGCGGGAGCTTTCCGAGCTGGGCGTCCACTACCGCGGCAGCCCCGTCGTCGCAGAAGATCGCACCGGCGCCTGGGCCGGCCCCCGCCCTGGCGAGCGGATTCCGGATGTGGACCTGGCTTCGCCCACAGGCGCCGTGCGGCTCTTCGACCTGCTGCGGGGAACGAAGCACGTGCTCTTGTGCTTTGAGGAGTCGCGGGAACGGCTTGAGCCGATTGCGACGGCGGTTCGCGACCGCTGGAAGGACTTAATCGACTTGTACGTCGTCGTTCGAAACGGGGGACCTGCGATCGACGGCGCCGCTGGGCTGCTCCAGGACGCAAGCGGCGAACTGCACGGCCGTTTCCACGCCGAATCGCCGTGCCTGTACCTCATTCGCCCCGACGGCTATCTCGGCTATCGCGCCCGCCCGCCGGACGCCGCCGCTTTTGAGCGCTACTTGACAAAGGTGGTCGGCAGTTGAAGAGAACGAGCCACGGATTCACACCGATTAAACACGGATAGAGATCTTTCCTCTTCCTCATCCGTGTTTAATCGGCGTTCATCCGTGGCTCACGTCCTCGTCACTCCGCGCGACTGCGCCTACTCCTCCGGCCAGGCGCCGAGGGCGCGTCGCACGGCGACCAGTTGCCCCAGATGATACGCATTGTGGAGCAGATACAGCACATGCTCGCGGAGCTGCTGCTCCCGGTTCATCGAACTCTTTCCTCGTTTGCTATTCCTCGACCGTGACCAGCTTATCCTCAGGATCTTCGACCAGGATCAGACCGCGGAACTGCACTTCCTGAGGGACTTTGTTCGAGTGGAGTTGCAGACCGATGGGACCGCTTTGGATCAGCTCGGGCTTGGGCTCCTCCCAATCGGCCGCCAGTTTGCCGTTGATGACGTGCCGGATGCGATTCCCCGTGGCGAGGATTTCCATGCGGTTCCAGCCGTGCTGCTTGCCGGCGGCCTTGGCCCGGCCGTCATCGCGATAGATGCTGTTGCGGCGATAGAGATCGTAGAAGCCGTATCCCGAGGGAAACATCACGAGGTGACCCATGTAGCTGTAGGGATCGCCGCTCTTCTCGACGGACTGGCCCCAGAGGGCAATTCCCGTGTGCATCTCGCTCTCGGCCAGCCTGGCTTCGAAGATCAGGCGGAAGTTGCGGTACTTGTTTTTGGTCACCAGATACGTGCTGGCCTGCGGCGCGTTCTCCTGGCTATTCTTGCCCACAATCACGCCGTCCACGACCGACCAGTACTTCTCCTTTTGCCCCTCCCAGCCGGTGAGATCCTTGCCGTTGAAGAGACGGATCGGCTTTTCACTTTCGGGCAGTTTCGAGACTTGCTGTTCGCTCCAGTCGGAAGCATCCCCCGACTTGTCCTCCGCCCCAGCGGCGAGCGAAGCAAGCCCCACAACGACCAACATCAGCAGCAATGAGCGCATGGCGCGTCTCCCAAGGTGGAATGCGAACGAGAACGGCCCTCAGTCTAATCCGCCGGTCGCGACAACGCGACGGGCTGATCAAAATCGGTCAGAGTGGCGAAGGATTGGTCGCATCCCCTCGCTGACGCTTCAGGCTACTGTTGGGCCTTCCGCGTTCGCCATTGTGCGACCACGTGATCGATGTCCAGCGGCATTGTGGTCGACGGCGGGCCCCACAGAGAAGAATTCGCGGCGCGGATCTTTCGGTTGAGAGACTCCACCGCGTCGCGGACCTCCGGCTCGCGAGACAGCGTCCAGACGCGCTCCAGCGTGCGATGGACCTCAAGGCGGATCGCCAGGCCCGGCGGGAGGGCGGAAAGATTCTCGCGCCGTAGTTTATCCTTCAGCCACCAGTCCTCGTCGTACGGCTCGTCGAGGCCCGGAATCGGCTTGCCGAATCCGGGCAGATCGTCGAACTCCCCCGCCGCCTGCGCCTCGCGGATTTGCTCCTCAACGAACGACTCCCACGTCTGATCGGGCGGCTTGCGATGCATAATGCGAGTTGGTCGGGTCAATGTCGGCGCCGCGATCATCCCGCGACGGCCGCGCTGGTAATTCTTCGCCCCATAGTTTATTCCTGATGGAATGTGAATGCAAAAACCCGGTTCTCTGGTCAATGTCAGGTATCTTATGGCAGGTTCAGAATCCCCGATCTTTTACTCGCCGGGCGCCGACGCGGAGATGGAGCAGGCCGCTGCGAAGGCCCGCCAGACATTTCGCTTTTTCTGGCGCGAGATGGCATGGGAGCAACGCCGCATTATTCCCGGTTTGGAGCTCGCTGCCGTGAAGGCGTCCTTCTCCGATCCGCCTGAGATTCGAGCCAAGAACCCCGAGGGTTTGGAGGTCGAGCACATGTGGCTGTTGGAAGTCGACTTCGACGGCCGGAAGGTTCAGGGAACGCTCATCAATTCTCCCCATTCGCTCAAGTCCGTCCAAGAGGGAGACCGCGTCACCATTACCGGCAAGCAGATCTTTGATTGGATGTACGTGATTGCCGGAGACGTCTACGGCGGTTTTACGGTCGACGTGCTGCGTTCGCGGATGGGAACGGGGGAACGGAAGCAGCACGACCAGGCCTGGGGATTTGACTTCGGCGAGGCCGGCATCGTGAATCTCGTTCCGCCGGACTACGTCGGAGAGGCTTCGCCCAAACGCAAAGGCTTCTTGTCTCGCTTCAGTTCTGCGAAACCGGCGCCGCAAGACTACGCCAAGGTCGCCGCAACGGAGCATCCGATGTCGGTCAACATGCGCGAGTCGCTCGATCAGACGTTGAGCCAAAATCCCGCCCTCCTTCATGAAGCGGATGATCGCGGCTACACCTTCTTGCATCAACTGTCGCTGGCCGGTTCGTGGGACGGCGTCGATGTTTGTCTGAAGCATGGCGCCGATCCCAACAAGGCCGCTCCGAACGGGATGAC
>JAHWKS010000407.1 GCA_019347795.1 Planctomycetota bacterium
GATATCGGACTGGTGATCGAAGTCTCCGACTCGACGCTTCCCGGCGACCGAGCCGACAAGGGCCGCATCTACGCCGCATCCCGCATCTCGTGTTACTGGATCATCAACCTTATTGATGGTCGAGTCGAGGTTTACACGTCACCTGCTGGTCCGGCGGCCTCGGCCGGTTATGCGTCGCGGACCGATTATCACCCCGGCGAGACAATTCCGCTCGCTCTCCCCGGCGGAACTGCGATACAGATCGCCGCTCAAGATCTTCTTCCCTGATCTCACTCCGCCTTCTTGCCGATGATGGTGCCGACGCGTTCGCCGCGGACGGCGCGCTCGATGTTCCCTTCCGTGTGGAAGTTGAACACGAGGATCGGCATGTCGTGCTCCATGCACTGGGCGATGGCGGTTTGATCCATCACCCGCAGGTTGCGCTCGCGGACGGTGTTGTAGTCCAGCTCGCGGTAGAGCACCGCGTGCGGGTTCTTCTTGGGATCGTCGCTGTAGACGCCGTCCACCTGGGTCGCCTTGAGGAGGATCTCGGCCTCCAACTCCAGGGCCCGCTGGGCGGCGGCGGTGTCGGTGGTGACGAAGGGGCTGCCCGTTCCCGCGGCAAGGATGACGATCCGCCCCTTCTCCAGGTGCCGGCGGGCGCGGCGGCGGATGTACGGCTCGGCCACGCCGTCCATGCGGATGGCGCTCATCAGCCGCGTGTCGGCGCCTAAAGATTCAATTGCATCCTGCAGGGCCAGCCCGTTGATCACAGTGGCGAGCATCCCCATGTAATGCGCCGTCGCCTCTTGAATGCTGTCTGCGTGCCCTTCCTTGAACTGCGCCCCGCGGAGGATGTTCCCGCCGCCGATCACCAGCGCCATTTGGCAGCCGAGCTTTTGGGCGCCGACCACCTGCCGGGCGACGTGGGCGACTTCATCCATGCCGATCCCCCGCTCCCCCGCCCGGCAAAAGCTTTCGCCGGAGAGCTTGAGGACGACGCGACGATATGCGGGCTGATTCATATTGGACATGTTGGGTCTTCCTTTCCAGCTTCATGTGGTTATCGGCGAGCGGCGGGCGTAAGCCCGCTGATAGTCGCGGAAGCGTGGCTGGCGGCGGAGCGGAGCGACGCCCCAGCAGTGTTCCGGTATTATCGCTGGGGCGTCGCTACGCTCCGCCGCCAGCCACCCTCCAGCAATGGCTACAGCCGCGGGACGTCCACGGTGCGGATTAACTCGTCCAGCAGGTCGTTGACGTTGTGTCCCTCCACCTCGGCCTCGGCCGTCAGGATGACGCGATGCCTCAAGGCGGCAATGGCCAACTCGCGCACGTCGTCGGGAACGGCGTAGTCGCGGCCGCTGAACGCCGCCAGCGTGCGGGCCGCCTGCATCAACGCGATTCCCGCGCGGGGCGAGGCCCCCATGTGGAACTGCGGCCAGCGGCGCGTCAGCCGCACGAGCTTGTTGATGTAGTCGATCAGCTTCGGATCGACCCGCACCTTCGCGTTCTCTTGGGTGATGCGCAGAATCTCCGCCGGCCCACACACGGTCTCCAACTCTGCGTCCAGGCGGCGGTTGATGTCTTCCTGCCGGCTGTGCAGCTCGAGAATCTTCGCCTCTTCCTCCTCGCGCGGATAGTCCGCCACCAGCTTGAACATGAAGCGATCGAGCTGCGCCTCGGGCAGGTTGTACGTCCCTTCCGATTCAATCGGGTTCTGCGTCGCCAGCACCAGGAACGGCCGCTCGATCGGATGCGCCTTGCCGTCGATCGTGACCCGGTACTCCTGCATGATCTCCAACAGCGCCGCGTGCGTCTTGGCGGGCGAGCGGTTGATCTCATCCGCCAGCAGAAGTTGCGTGAAAATCGGCCCGGGCCGGAACTGGAACTCCTGCGTCTTCATGTTGAACACGGGGGCGCCGGTGATGTCCGACGGCATCAAATCGGCGGTGAACTGAATCCGGCCGAACTTGCACCCCAGCACCTGCCCCAGCGTGCGGACAAAGAGTGTCTTCCCAAGCCCCGGAACGCTTTCGATGAGCACGTGCCCGCTGGAAAAAAGCGCGACCAAGGCGCCCAGCACCAGTTCGCTCTGGCCGACATAGATCTTGCTGATCTCGTCGATGATGCGATCGAAGAGCTGCTTGGTGGGCGTGTCTTGCCCGGTGTGGACGCGGGCCATTTCGTCCGGCAGCGGCTGATCGGCGACCGGCGGCGCCGCGGCGGCGGGCGCCGTGGGATGCGGCGGAGGCGGCTGCTGCGAAAGCGGCGGCGTGGTCGGATCGGGCGAGACGTGCGCGGCCACCTCGCCCGGCTGCGGACCTGCCGCGCCCCCCGGACCTCCCGCGCCCCCGGTGGGTTGTGCGGGAGGCAGATGCGGGGCCGAGATCGGCGGCGGCGCCGGCTGAGGCGACAAGCCGTAATTCTCAATCCCCCCGCTCTCATACCCGAAGCCCAGAGGATCGGACGGCGCCGCGCCCCCGGCGTCGTCGCTGCTCCCCGGCGAAAGCGGCTGCCCCGTATCCTGCGAAAGCGTGTCCGGCACGCGCTGCACCTCGCCGCACTCGGGGCACTTCGCCTGCCGGCCGGCAACCATCCGCGGCACCTTCAGCAACCGGCCGCACCGGCAGCAGTGAAACTCCATGGAATCTTGATCGGCGTGTCGGCCGGTCGAGGGTGTGCTCATGATGCTCGCAAAAGAGGGATAGGGTCCAGGACGGCGGCCGGGACTAATTCAGGGCCTGCAGCGTCACGTCCAGCGTGAGGGTCTGCGCGTTCCCGGTTCTGGCGCCGCGGAGGATGGTCACCTCCACCGTGTCGCCGGGTTCGTGCTTGTCGAGGAGCGAGAAGAGACGTTCCGAGTCGGTCGCCTTCTGGCCGTCCACCGCGACGATAATATCGCCGAGAATCAGTTCGTCATCATCGGTGATTACGGTCGAACGCATGCCCGCCTCGTCGGCGGCGCTCCCCGGCTGCACGGCGCGAATCAGCACACCCTCCAGTCCCAGCTCGCGCATCACCTGGTCGGGCGCCAGCACCACGCCGAAGCCGGCCCGCGTCACCCTGCCCTCGCGCACCAGTTGCGGGACGATGCGATTGACCGTGTCCACGGGAATCGCAAAGCCGATGCCCGCCGAGGCGCCGGAGGGACTGTAGATGGCCGTGTTCACCCCCACCAGCCGCCCCGCACTGTCCAGCAACGGTCCGCCCGAGTTGCCGGGGTTCACCGCCGCGTCGGTTTGGATCACGCCGTCAATCATGCGGCCGTTGCGCGCTCGGATCTCGCGTCCCAAGCCGCTGATCACGCCCGTGGTGAGCGTCTGATCGAGCCCGAACGGGTTGCCGATCGCAAATGCCTTCTGTCCGACCTGCAAATCGCTCGACGTGCCGATCGGGATCGGCCGCAGCTTGCTCGCCGGGGCGTTGATCTTGAGCACGGCCAGATCCTTGTCGGGCGCCGTGCCCACCAGCACTGCCGGAAACATACTCTGATCGGGCAGAATGACCTTCGCCTGTTCGGCGTCTTCCAAGACGTGCAGATTGGTGACGATGTGCCCATCCTCATCCCAGACGAAGCCGCTGCCGGTGCCCACCTCCATTTCGACCGCGTTGAAGTTGAAGTAGCCGCGATGCAGCGTGGACGTGCTGATGTACACCACCGACCGCGACGACTGCTTGAACAGCTCGATGATGGCCTGCTCGTCGGCGGCCAAGTTCCCCCGGGCCATGATCGGCCGCGGCACGGCGTCCGGATCGTGCAGCCCCCCAAAGTCGATCCAGTTCCGCGCCAACAGCGCAAAGGCCAGCACCAAGAGCGCGATAGGAATCAGCGGGATCCTCCGCCACGCGGACCGACGTTCGCGATAGGGAGGTTGCGAGTAAGGATACGACTCCATGAATCAGCCAACGGTGCTTCGAGGGGGGCGGAATCCTGCTCCGGCCGATTGTAGCAGAACGACGCGGCCCCTGTCGTCGGCCCGCAAACCGCCACACTTCACCGGCAGGACCACCAGTCCTCTGCAACCCTGGCGCCGTCCTCCGAAGCAAGCGAATTCCCTGAACAGCGCTCACCCCCTCTGCGAAACTACGCCAGCGTCTCCTCGATGGCGGCGAAGATGCGGTCGGGGTCGGCCATGCGGCCGAGGCCTTTCACGCGGCAACTGAGCCAGCCCTCCTCGGGATCGACGATCCGCACCCCGTCTTCGCGAAGCTGGATGACGTTCCGCTGCACCGCGGGCTTCTGCCACATGGCGGTGTTCATCGTCGGCGCCGCCAGCACCGGACCGGGGAAGGCGAGGTAGAGCGTCGAGAGCAGATCGTCCGCCACGCCGTGAGCCGCCTTGGCGAGGAAGTTGGCCGTGGCCGGCGCGACGCAGAGCAGGTCCCCTTTGGCCGCCAGCTCGATGTGGGCGCCGAGCGGATAGCGGGATTCGTCGAAGACCTCGCGAGCAACCGCCCGACCGGTCAGTGCGGCGAAGGCGGCCGGTGCGATGAACCGTTCGGCGGCGGCGGTCATCACCACCGTTACGCCGGCGCCCGATTGGACGAGCCGGCTTACGAGGGCGGCGGTCTTGTACGCCGCGACGCCGCCCGTGACGCCGATGAGGATTTCGCGGCCGGTCATGGAAGCAAAGCGGTAGAGAGTTGGAGTCCACGCTTTAGCGTGCTTAGGACGCGTGCTTCATGACCCGCTAAAGCGTGGACGCCAACAGATCAATCGTCGTCGCCGAACTGGGGGCCTTCGATGCCCAGGTTCAGGTTGGCGGCGGTGCGGACTTCGTTGGAGGTGTCCAGAAAGATCTTCCCCTCCAGGATCTCCTGGAGCACGATCTTCATCTTGTCGTTGGTCGTGGCGCGCACCAGCGGGCGGCTTCCCTGGTTCAACTGCACCAGACGCTTCTGAATGAGCGTCGAGAGCTTGAACCGGCCCCCGACCTTGTTGACGATGTACTCTTCTTTCAGTTCTTCGAGCATTCCTCTCCCTTGCGGATGCGGCTTAAGGTCTCGCAGATCTCGCGGACCGCCTGGTCCACGCTGCGGTTTTCGACACGGTGAGAATAGCGGTTGGCAAAGGTCAATTCGTGACGGGCGATCTCCAGCCGTCGCTGGATGGCCTCTTCGGATTCGGCGCCGCGGCCGCGGAGCCGTCGCTCCAGCTCCTCCATCGAGCCGGGATGGACAAACACCGTCACCGCCTCGGGCGCCTGGGGGAGCACCTTCATCGCCCCTTCCACGTCAATCTCTAGGATAACCCACTTCCCCGCCGCCAGGCCAGAGGAGACTTCGCTTTTCAGCGTCCCGTACCAGTAGCCGAGCCCGAAGACCTCGCAACATTCGAGAAAATCGCCCGCACGGCGCCGCTCTTCGAACTGCTGCGACGTGAGGAAGTGGTAGTTCACACCGTCTTGCTCGCCGGGGCGGGGAGGCCGCGTCGTGGCCGAGACGCTCAAGACCAGCGGCAGCGGGCAGTCTCGGAGGAGCTGCGCGACGACGGTCGATTTCCCGGCCCCCGACGGTCCCGAAATGATTATCAGTCGCCCGCGCGGCATGGGGGCTTCACTCCACGTTTTGGATCATCTCGCGGATGCGTTCGAGGGCGGCCTTCATCTCAACCACGCGATGGGCGATCTCGCTGTCCCCCGCCTTGGCGCCGATGGTGTTCGTCTCCCGGAACATCTCTTGCGTGAGGAACTCCAGCTTCTTGCCGCAGTGGTCTTCGTTCTTCATCACCTCGAGGAACTGGGCGATGTGGCTGCGGAGGCGGACGACCTCTTCCGAGATGTCGCTCCGCTCGGCGAACACCCCCACCTCGCGAATAACCTCGGCCGGCTCGACCTGGATCTCATGCTTTGCCAGCAGGCGGTTG
>JAHWKS010000408.1 GCA_019347795.1 Planctomycetota bacterium
GGGCCGGCGCGGTTGAAGTAGGCGTTGCCGTCTACCGCAAAGACGCGGCTGTTCCGCACGGCGGGAAGATCGCTCCACCCCGGTTGCTCCCTCAGTGCGGCCGCTTCCTGGATCGTGCGGGGGAGGTCAAACCCGCAGGGCATGACGACGATCACTTCGGGTTGGAAGTCGATCACCTCTTGCCAGGCGTGGTAGCGGCTGTGCTCGCCCGCGGTTGTCGGCCCCGGCGCGGCGCCGGCGAGGTCGAGGAGTTGCGGCATCCAGTTTCCCGCGAGCATCAGCGGCTCGATCCACTCGATGCACGCGACGCGCGGTTTTTGATGCGATGGAATATCGCGCGTCGCCGCTTGGACGCGCGCGATGCGGCGCTGCAAGTCGGCGACGACTTCCTCCGCCCGCCCGGGACAACCCGCCGCCTCGCCGATGCGGCGGATGTCGCGCAACACGTCGTCGAGCGAAGCGGGGTTGAGCGGCACGACGCGCGTCGCCGCCAGCTCGGGGGTCGAGCTTACCGCCGCCGTCACGTCCTCGAAGCGGACGGCGCACACGTCGCACTGGGCTTGCGTCACGATCAAGTCGGGACGCAATCGCACCAGCAAATCGACGTCGATCTCGTAGAGCGGCAGGCCCTGTCTGATCCGCCGCCGCACTTCCTCGTCGATCGCCCCGCTCGGCGCCGCCGCGTCGATCCGGCAGATCGTCCCCCGCGGCTTCTCCGCCGCTTCGGGCGGATAGTCGCACTCGTGGCTGACCGCTGCGATGCGATCCCCCAGGCCCAGCATGTACAGCATCTCCGTCGCACTGGAAAGCAGCGAGACGATGCTGCGCGGGGAGGATCTGTCAATCACGATCGTGCCGAAGCCTTCCGTGATCGCGCCTACGTTTTACAACTCCGGCGCCTGGGGGAAATCGAGGGGCGTGTCGAAAACGTGGTTGAAGTAGTTCGAGTAGGTGGCCAGGGCGATGAATGCGATCGACTCGGCGATCTGCCCGTCGGTGTAGCCGGCCGACCGCACGGCAGCCACGTCGGCGTCGTTCACGAAGCCCTTGGTCTCCATCACCCGCTTGACGAAGTTCAGCAGCGCCTGGTGCTTTTCCGAAAGCGGGTCGAGCTTGCGGATGGCCTTGATCTGGTCGTCAGTCATGCCGGCTTTCTTGGCGATGACGGTATGCGCCGCAACGCAGTAATTGCAGCCGTTGGACTGGCTGACCCCCAGGTACACCGCCTCCCGATCCTCGGGCGCCAGCTCTCCCTCGCCCAGCGCGCCGGCCATCGCCAAGTACGCCTTGAGAGCCGCGGGGCTGTTCCCCATGCCTTTGAAGATGTTGAATACCTTGCCCTTGGACTTCTCCAGGTCCGCGAAGATCTCCTTCGTCTTCCCCTGAGCCTCTGAGGGCTCCACGACATTCAACCGCGGCATAGCAGCATCTCCTGCAAGAAAGGCAACGGGGGGCGTCAACGCCTTCCCATTACACGCTTTCCCCCCGGCAAGAGCAACGGGGCGGGCTATCGTAGTACAGTGTGTGATTTGAGCTCACACCAACCCGAAGCGTCAGCGAGGACGGTGCTTCGTTCCTCGCGGACGCTCCGGGTTGGTATCGATAACGCGCGAGGCGAGTGCTCGCTTGCTAAAATCGAGGGATGTATCCTGAAACCGTATTTCCCGCTTAAGGCAAAGCGATCATGTTCGACACGCTCGATCGGCGATTGTTCCTCTCCGGCGCCGCCGCTTCGGCCGCCGCGGTGGCGCTTCCGCGGTTCGTCGCCGCGCGAGACGTTGAGGCGGCGAAGAAGGAGCTTCGCTATCACCAGCGGTCGCCGGACAACGCGGAGCCGGCGCTGCCGGACCTGGTGCAGTCGTGGATCACGCCGCGGGAGCATTTTTATGTTCGCAGCCATGCTCCCAATCCGGAAATCGACGAGAAGACGTTTGCGGTGTCCGTCGAGGGGATGGTCCGCAAGCCGCGAAAGTTTTCACTTGGGGAGCTGCGAGAAGGACTGCCTCAGGCGACCGCGACCGCGACGATGACCTGCGCCGGAAACCGCCGCAGCGAGCACAGCGAAACAAAGCCGGTCAGCGGCGTGCCATGGGGCCCGGGTGCGATCGGCAACGCCGTTTGGGGCGGGGTCCCGCTGGCGGAGATTCTCAAGCGCGTGGAGTTGCAGGACGGCGCGAAGCATGTCTGGTTCGAGAGCGTCGATCACGTGGAAGGGCACGGCCCCTTCGGCGGCTCGATTCCGCTGGAGAAGGCCATGGCCGTGCACAGCAAGACGCCCGGATGCCTGGTCGCCTGGCGGATGAATGAGGCGCCGCTCTCGCCCGATCATGGATTCCCGGTGCGGACGGTCGTGCCGGGGTACATCGGCGCCCGCAGCGTCAAATGGCTGGGGAAGATCGTGGTGAGCGATCGTCCTTCGCCGAATCACTACGTCGCCGACGCCTATAAGATCGTCACCGAAGCAACGCCGGAGCAGTTCGCCGCTGCACAGCCGATCTACCAGTACCCGATCAACGGCGCCCTCTGCATCCCGCCCGCCGACGCCAAGGTCGAGCCGGGCCGGCTGACGGTCCGAGGCTATGCGCTCCCCAGTGGAAATCCCGGCTGCACGATCGAGCGAGTCGAGATCTCCACCGACGGCGGCCGTACGTGGCGCGATGCGAACCTGGGCGACAAGTCGTCCCCGTTCTGCTGGCGGCTCTGGTCGGCCGAAGCGACGCTCAAGCCGGGCGAGACGACGCTCGTCGTGCGCGCCACCGACACCCGCGGCCGAACCCAGCCGCAGCAGACGCCGTGGAACGCGAAAGGCTACCTCTACAACGCCTGGCACAAGCGGCAGGTGCAGGTCGGCAACGGCTAGGCTGTTCAGCACAGCCTCGTCACTTCGTTCAGAGTCTCGATCCGCGCGACTTCCTCCGGCGACAGGCGGAAATCGAAGACGGCAAGATCCTCTCGCATGTGATCGGCGTCGGTCGTGCCCGTGAGCGGCATCATGCCCGATTCGAGGGCGAAGCGGAAGATAATCTGGCTGACGGTCCGGCCGTGACGCTGCGCGATCCGGATCAGTTCAGGATGGGTCATCGCCTCGCGATTGGCGGTCAGCAGCGAAAAGCCCTGGTAGACGATTTCATTCGCGGCGCAGAATTCCCGCAAGCGGCGGTCCCATCCCTGGACCGCGAAGCAGCGGTTCTGAACGAACCGCGGGAGGACGCGCGCCTGGCGGCAAAGGAGTTCGAGTTGCTCGAGCGCGACGTTGCTGACGCCGAGAAGGCGCGTCCGGCCGCTGTCGTGGATGGCTTCCATTGCTCGCCACGCCTCCCAGTCGGCGTCCGTCAGCCCGGTCCGCTGCAGGGGGCCGTGCAACACGTAGGAGTCGATGACATCGACCCCCAGATGCTCCAGCGAACGGGCGAACGACTGCTCGACCTGGATCGCGATCGGCGCCCGGGGATCGTACGGGAGCCGCTCATCCTGTCCTGGGCGGAAGGTGAACTTGGTTTGCAGGAACAGATCGTCGCGACGGACCAACCGCTCTCGATAGCCGCCGCGATCGCCTGGCCCACGGCCGCTTCGTGGTAATGGCGGCGCTGGTTGGCCGTGTCGATGCCGCGAAAACCGACTCGCAGCGCCAGTTCGACAAGCGGCTGTGTTTGGTCCTCCTTCCAGGCTGTCCCATAGAGAAAGCGAGGCGCCTGGATTCCTGCAATCGAGAGCGTAGGTTCGGACATGAACTTCTCCACGTATTCAGGGCGGGTGATTTCCTCCGCCTCGTGCATTCTCGCTAATCCCGTCTCGGTTTCGTTTCTATAATGAATCGCTGACAATGGATCGGGGGACGAGTCGGGCGAACGCTATTGCTTCGCGTGCAAATCCCGCTCCGATCATCACTTTACCCGTCCGGGAAACATGGCGAGCCGAATCTCGTTGAGCTTTGCGGGTCTGCTGGAGCCGGTGGTGTACGATGCGCCGGAGGCGTGCCCCTACCTGCCGGAGCGCACCGCCCGGATGCCGCTGCGGCTGCCGGTGAAGCGGCTCTCGCCCGCGGCGTTCGATCAGCGATTGGCGCAGGGGGACCGCCGCAGCGGCCAGTATCTTTACCGGCCGACCTGCCCCGGCTGCCGGGCGTGCGAGTCGCTGCGGATCGAAGTCGCGAAATTTCGCTCCACCGCCACCCAACGCCGCACGCTGCGCCGCGGCGATCAAATGCTGGAAATGCGAGTCGGGCCGCCGGTGGTGGACGAAGTCCGCGTGGCGCTCTTCAACAAGCATCGCAGCCACCGCAACCTCGCTCGCCGCGAAACCGATATCGACGCCTCCGGCTACGAGCTGTTCCTGGTAGATACCTGCTGCGACACGGTAGAGTTCACCTTCTGGCGCGAAGAGGAGCTGATAGCGGCGGCGATCAGCGATCGCGGCTCGGAGGCGATGTCGGCCGTCTACTGCTACTTCGATCCCGACCACGGCCGCCTCAGCCCCGGCGTCTACAACGTCCTCAAGCAGATCGAAGCCTGCCGGGAGTGGGGCATCCGCTATCTCTACCTCGGCTTCTACATCGCCGGCTCCACCCACATGGCGTACAAGGCCAAGTACCTGCCGCACGAGCGATTGATTGAGGGTCAGTGGCGATTGTTTTCGTAAGGGTCGATCCGGGTCGATCCCCAATATCAGCCGCAACGCGCTAGCGTCCGGTTCAGGCGCCAGGTAATTGTGACTCCTGGAATCGGAACCGGGGGCTAGCGCCCCGCGGCTGATTTTTTGAACCGCGAGCGGTAGACGGGCTCGCCGTGGAGGCGCATGCGGCGTTCGAAGTGGGTGCGGTAGTCGAGCTCATGCTCGGGGCGGCTCTCGGGGACCTCGAATGGTCCGGCGAGCGAGGTGCAGGCGGTCAGCAGCGAGAGCGTCTCGTGGAAGTATTCCTCGACGTCGGTCCAGAAGTGCAGCTCGCCGCCGGGCTGGAGCACGCGCTCGATGTCACGCAAAAATTCTTCTCGCATCACGCGGCGCTTGTGATGGCGTTTCTTCCACCACGGGTCCGGGAAGTAGACGTGGACCGCGGCGATGGAGCCATCCCGCAGCCATTCGCGGAAGAAGCGCACTCCGTCCCCCTGCACCATCACGGTGTTCGTGCGGCCGTGACGGGCCAGACGGGCGGCGGCGAAGCGGGCGTATTTGCGGGCCACCTCCAGACCGACGAAGTCGCGCTCCGGGTGCGCCTCCGAAACCCGATCGAGGAACAGCCCCTTGCCGCTGCCCATTTCGATCTCCAGCGGCGCCGCCCGGCCGAACACCGCCTCGGCGTCCAGCGGCGCGGGCAGGTCCTCGAGGGTCCGGTAGTGAAAAGAGAGGTCGAGGTCGGGATTGACCTTTCGCAACGCGCGGCGGCCCATGGCTACGACCGTTTCCCCTGTCCCAAGACGTCCACCGGGAGCGGAATGCCTTTGATGACGCCTTCCACGACGATGATGTCGCGCACTACGCCTTGAAACTGGCTGATCAGGATTCGCCCTCGCCGCACCTTCGTGAGCTTGCACATGATGTACAGCCGATCGCCGGGGACCACCGGATCGCGGAACCGCACGTCCTCCAAGCCGCCGAAGCCGACCATCTCCGCCCCCAGCAGGTCGTGCTTCTGGGCGAAGAAGCTGCACGTCTGGGCGGCCGCCTCCAGCATCACCACGCCCGGCATGAGCGGCATCGAGGGCATATGGCCGCGGACCCAGAACTCCCGGTCAGTGATGTCCTTATACCCGACGCAGGTCTTGTCCCCCTCGTTGACGTAGATGATCGCCGTGAGCTGCTCCATCTCGTGCCGCTGCGGATTGATGCGGCGGATCTCGTCGATGT
>JAHWKS010000409.1 GCA_019347795.1 Planctomycetota bacterium
TGGTTCCGAACGGTGGCGGCTATTCGACCCGCCCCTGACCGCCCGGCGAAACAGGATGTGACCAACGAGCGCCCCGTCGACCTGGGCGACCAGCGAGATTTCAACGAAGCCGGCTTGCCGCAGAGCATCGACCAAATGGGCCTCGGCATCTGTCTCGAACGCAGCCCGGTTGACATTCCAGATTGCTTCCCCGTCGTCGTTCTGTTCGGGGCGCATTGCGATGTTCACTGCTGCTCCTCAATTCCCGGTTCGGCGATCAAGTTGACAGGACCCATTCGGCGTGGTCAACTCCCCGATAATGATGGCGATCGGCCGCACGAGCGACGCCGTCAGATGCGGCTGCTCCGCGCGCTTCGGCACGAGGCGGTCGGGCATGTGCCGCGGGAGTTAACGCTGGCCCAATTCTCTTCGCGTTAGGAAGTCTTCCATGTTTCGTCCCTATGCCTGGTCATTGCTGTCGATGGTTCCTTTGGTTGCGACGTACTGCCACGCTGCAGACTCGACTGAGAACGCTCGCGTCACGATCTCTGGGCGCGTGGTTGACGCCGAATCCCGCGGCGTGCCGGGGGTTCGGGTCCGTGGCTTCGCATATACCGACTTGACCGAAGCCACTACCGGCGACGATGGCAGCTTCACGCTCAGAGTCTTGGAACAACGAGTGCGGCAACTAGCGATCGTCGCTGAAGACGAACGCGGGGATCGACTCGGCGTCTACCGGGCCAAGTGGGACGATCCGCCGACCGCTGAGACGCCGATGGAGATTTCGCTCGCCGCCTGCAAACATCTTCCTGTGAGGGCGATCGACGCAGATGGCGTCCCCGCGGCGGGCATCCGCGTTGGCGCCATCATCCACTACGCCCCGCTGGTCAGCGCCGAAACCGACGACAAGGGAGAGGCGGTGTTAAAGCTGCCCACCAGCGCCGACGTGCAGTCGCTTTACGCTACGAAGCCCGGAGTCGGATTCGACTACCGGGTGGTGAAGACGGCCCGCGATCAGGCTCATCTGGCGAAGTGGTTTGACGAGCCTCCCGTTCGACTCCAGCTCGCACGAGCCCAGAACGTTGAGATTCAACTGATCGACGCGGAAGGCGAACCGATCACGGGGACGGAAGTCTATCTTTGGCTGCTGAACAAGCCAGGCGAGCCCGATAGCTTCAACCTCGGCTACACACCAACGGAATTCCGCGCGACGACGAACGGGTTGGGGGTCGCTGAGTTTCGGGGCGTGCCCGATTGGAGCGTTCACCCGCTTATCTTTTGGCCAATTACCGAATCGTACGTGCGGAAGCGAATTCTTTTCAATCCGCAGGAGCACGCTGACGGCCGGGTCACCGTGAGGCTTGAACGCCTGACGCCGATGAGCGGTCGAGTGCAGTTTGCCGACGGGCGACCGGGCCCCGACGTCGACGTTCACGTGGTCGGGGCCGGTTACGAATCGGACGGCTTCCGCGAGACTACAACGACCGACCGGGAGGGACGTTTCGACTTGCGCGTCGCTCCCAACTTGCTGTACATGCTGGTTGTGCAGGACGAGCAATATGCGGCGCAGCCAATCGACGGTGTGGTTGTCCGCCCCGACGAGGCGGTTGAAGGATTGGAGTTTGAGTTACGTCCAGCGACACGGGTGCATGGCCGGGTCACAGTCGGACCGGAGGAGAAGCCGGTCGCCGGACAACAGATGAGCCTCCGGCAACAAGGACGCAACCTGCGCAATCTCGAAGGCATCGAGCTTCCCAATCCCGATCAGAGCAATCGCTCGGTACAGCCCAGCGTTCACCGCTGGGCGACAACCGACGAGGGGGGGCGGTACGAGTTTTTCGTCGGCCCAGGCACGTTTAGCTTGAGCGGACCGTCGCAACTGAAGGCTGAGACGTTCGACGTCAATGATGAATCCGAGTTGGTGTTCAACTTCGCAGCGCCCCGACCCGAGACGGGGCCCTTCACGGGGCGCGTTGTCGCCGGCGATCCTCCGCGACCGGCGCCAGGGGCCGTTGTTGAGGGAAGATACCGGGCCTTCGTGGGCCGCCGAAACTTGCGGCTGCGGGCCGACGATCAGGGCCGGTTCAGCGGCGAGCGGTCGCTGCATATCACGGTTATCCGAGCAATGAGTTCCGATGGCAAGCTGGCCGGCATCGTGGAAATCGGGACCGATCAAGCGGAGGCGACAATTTCGATTGGCCCCCTTGCCTCCGTCCGCGCACGGCTTATCGACTCTCAGACGCGCAACCCCCTCCCGGAAACGAAAGTCCGCTGGGGCCGGCGGATCTACCTCGGGAATGATGACGCCCCGTGGGAGACCGCCTGGGGCGGCACGGTCACGACCGACTCTTTGGGGAGCTTTGAATTAAAGGGCCTCGTGGTCGGACAGGAATACTCGCTGAGCGTGCCTCGCGGTGATGGGTCCTACGGCGGCCTTCCAAGTGTCACGCCGGAACGGGCGGAGACGATTGATTTGGGCGATCTGCCACTGAAGCCGCCGTACAAGCCACCCACGTTTGAAGAGCGAGTGGATCGGGAATTGGCTTCGGGTCGCCCGCCTCAGGAGCGCTACGATCACGCGTTGAAAGAGGCGGAACGTCTGCGACAGCACGTTCTCGTAGTCTTTGTCGAACGCGACGCGCCGCTGACGGAGAGTTGGTTCAAGCTGCGCTTCGACAAACCTCTGGTGCGCGCCGCGCTGCCCGACTACCAGGTGCTTCAGATCGATGCCGAATCGGAAGGCGCTGCGGCGCTGGCCAGCCGGCTCGGAGTCGCGCTCAAGCGGGAGACACTGCCAGCGTGGCGTTTCAGCAACGCGATGGGCGAGAAGCAGACGGGCCCGATCCCGCGCTTGACGGAGGCGGGCGGTATCGACCAGGCTGGCCTCTTGGAACTGTTGGCCCGCCACGCTCCCGAACCGCTTGACGCTCGCCAACTCCTCAAGGACGCCTTGGCTGAGGCCGCTGCGTCCAACCGTCGAGTGATGATCCAGGAGACGGCCACGTGGTGCGGCCCCTGCCACATGCTGGCCCGGTATCTGGAGCGCCACCGCTCGATCTGGGAGAAGGACTACATTTGGATCCGAATCGACCAACGGTGGCATGGCAGCGATGAGGTAATGGATGGGATCAAGGAGGGCTACCGCGGAGGTATTCCGTGGTTCGCGATCCTCGACGGCGCCGGCAAGGTGCTCGCCACGTCGGACGGGCCGGACGGCAACATCGGCTACCCGGGTGAACCAGCAGGTATCGAGCACTTTCTCGGGATGCTTCGGTCCACGATGCAACGGATCAGCGAGCATGAGCTGACGACGCTCCGCGAGGCGTTGGAGTCTCGCTGATGCAGCGGGCTCTAGGAGTCTAACAACACCGTTGCATACCAACATCAGCGCGTGAATCTGGACATGGACCGGCCGGCGTCGTTGAAGTCATCATCCCAGAGTATTCGCTGCGATAAGACTTCCACCAGGATCCACGACGCCATATTCCCAGGGATCGGCGTAACCGGCGATCTCCGCTTCGACCATATCAACGACGCCCCCGAGCGCCTCGCGGATTAAATCGGCTTCCGCACCTCTGAGGGTTCGTTCGCCGAGCTGCGTACGCCATGTCACACGTCACCTCCCGCGCATCCTCGCCGGCGCTCCCGGAGTCGATCGTTGACGCCAGACGTCAGGATCGTTGCGATCCACGACGCCGAGCAAATTTTCATCGCGGTCGTCATAGCGGCGCTTCTCTATTGGCGTCTCGTTTTCGTCCAGTGAAACCTGTTTCAGTCCGGATGAGCGTGCGGCGCGGTGGGCTGTTGTTTGATACTTTCGAGCTCCGCTCGCATCGCGTCTGCGACCTGTGGGTGCTGCCGGATGACGTTTATCCGTTGGCTCGGGTCCTCCTTGAGGTTGTAAAGCTGGGCCTCGGGAGCGTCGGGTTTGATCGCGCCGCCGACAATGTCGCTGTTGGATTGCTGAGTGAACAAGTGGGCCGCCGGCCCCCCAAGCAGGTGGTCGCCCACCCTGGTCCCCGTGAATCCGCCATTGCCTCGCGCGCCGATGTAGATCCAGTCTCCTCGGCGGAGGGCAAGATGCGTCGGCTTCTGCGGCGCGATGAGCAGGTGGTCCCGAACTTCCACGTCCGGCGCGCCGGTCATCGTGTCCAAGAGGCTGAAGCTGTCGGGCCCCTCGTCCGGCCCCAGGTCGCGACCGACAGCCGCCGCTACCGTCGCCAGCAAATCGAGATTGCTGACCAGGGCGTCGGACTCGCTTCCGGCCTCGACCTTTCCCGGCCAGCGGACGATGAAGGGGACCCGGTGTCCGCCCTCCCAAGCGTCGAACTTGAATCCGAGAAGGTCCCCATTCAGCCGGTGGCCGACCTTCCACGCCGCCTGGCCGCCGCGATTGAGCATGCCGCCGTTGTCGCTGGTGAAGATGACCAGCGTGTTTTCCGCCAGTCCCGTTTCGTCGAGACACGCCATCACCTCGCCGACGATCCAGTCGAGTTCGTGAATGAAGTCTCCGTACGGCCCGGCCTTGCTGGTCCCTTGGAATCGAGGAGCCGGCGTGAACGGGTGATGGATATTCGTGGTGGCGAGATGCAGAAAGAACGGCTTGTCCGCATTCTCCCGGATCCAGTCGATCGCCTTCTTCATCAGAGTCGTCCCGACCTGCTCGTCATCGTAAAGGGCATGCGCCGCCTCCGCGCCGCCGATCTGATCCAGGCCCATCTTTTCGTCGAAGACTCGCGTTTTCGCCGCTTTGCCATAGACCAAAGGATCATCCTCGACCAAGCCCACCACGTGGTGGTTTTCCACGTACACGAAGGGCGGATGGCTGTTCACGACGGGAACGCCGAAGTAGTAGTCGAATCCCAGTTCGAGCGGCCCCGGCTGCAGCGGTGCGTTCCAGTCGGTCGACGTGCGCTCGCCAAAGCCAAGGTGCCACTTGCCGATGCACGCCGTGGCGTAGCCCGCCTCCTTGGCCACGTCCGCCACCGTCACTCGATCCGGGGACACGGCCAATGGCGACCGGAGAAACACGGGATTCCAGAGATTTCCATGCCGGACCGGATAGCGCCCGGTGAGTAGGGCGTAGCGTGAAGGACTGCAAACAGCCGAAGCCGAATGCGCATCTGTAAATCGTCGGCCCTGGCTTGCCAATCGGTCGATATTCGGCGTCTGCACGTGCGTGGCCCCGTAGCAGCCGACGTCGCCGAAGCCGAGGTCGTCAGCGAAGATAACGACGATGTTGGGCTTACCGGCTTCCGCCGCGAACGCGCGTGAAATCGTCGACAGGACCAACGCGACGAACAAAACTTGGCGAATCATAGCTGCAGTTCTCATGGCCGGCTCAGTGATTTATCGCGTGGGCTCGGCTACCCGCAGCGAGACGAGCGAAGCGCGCCCAGGTACGATGAGGTTGATGACCCTTTCGGCGGGATCATCATAGTCCGCGCTCGCAGGCATTTCGACCGCTTGCTGCTGACCAGCAGGAGAAAAGCCATCGTCCAACCTCGCTTTCGAGATTCTTTCACCATGTCCTTACGGCCCCCCATGCACCTTGCCGTCGTGAGCATGTTGTACGTTTTCGCTGCATCACTGGTGGCGGCTCCGCCTGATCAACCGTGGTTTCCGAAGGCGCCGGCGCTTCCGCCTCCGAGCGGACCCGTGTTGGAAGTCGCGACGGTCGAGGAGCTGTTCCAGGCCGTCGAGAACGTCCCGCCCGGCGGCACGATCTTGCTGGCTGATGGACGCTACATGCTACCCTCGGTGCTTACCGTCGCTGCCGACGACGTGACGCTCCGCAGCCGCTCCGGAAATCGGCACGCGGTCGTCGTCGACGGCGAGAACAGCCGGCACGGCGAGTTGGT
>JAHWKS010000410.1 GCA_019347795.1 Planctomycetota bacterium
TCGGCGAGAGAGCTGAGGGGGTGGCCGAGTATGAGTAGGAGGCGCTCGGCGGGCAGGGGGAGTTGTCGTGCGGCATCGCCTACGATACGCGGATCAACTCCCGCCACTTCGCCGAGTTGTGCGCGGGGATCATGGTGGCCAATGGCTTCAAGGTCTATTTCCTGGACCACTACCGCAGCACGCCGGAGCTGTCGTTCCTCGTGCGATTCAAGAACTGCTCCTGCGGGATCATGGTCACCGCCAGCCATAATCCGCCCAGCGATAACGCGGTCAAGGTGTACTGGTCCACCGGCGGCCAGGTGCTGCCGCCGCACGACAAGGCCATCATCGATCGGGTGATGAACGTCCAGGAAATCCAGCAGGCGAACTTCGCCCAGGCGGTGAAGGAAGGCCAGGTCGTCTTCTGCAAGGCCGAAGTGGACGCCGCTTTTGTGCGCGAGGTGAAGGCGCAGGGCTTCCCCGGTCCGCGGGATGTGAAGATTATCTACTCGCCTCTGCACGGGGTGGGAAGGTGGGCCGCCGTCCCCGCGCTGGAGGCCGACGGCTTTGCCGACGTGAAGGTGTTCGGTCCGCACGCCGAGCCGGACGGAAACTTTCCCAATGTGCCGGGGCATGTCTCCAATCCTGAGAACCCGCGGGTATTCGATGCCATCATCGAGCGAGCCAAGACGATCGGCGCCGACGTGGTGCTGGCGAGCGATCCCGACTGCGATCGCCTCGGCGTGGCGGCGCCAAAGACGACCGATCCGGGCGGCGATTGGGGCACGCTCACCGGCAACCAGATCGGCGTCTTGCTGACCGACTACGTTCTTGAGCAGCGGAAGAAGGCGGGGTCGCTCTCGCCCGAGCACTACCTGGTCACTACGCTCGTGACCACGGAGATGATCCGGCGAATCGGAGATTCCTACGGCGTCAAGACCGACTTCAACAACCTGGTCGGCTTCAAGTGGATCGCCGGGCGGATGGATGACCTGGGCCCGGAGAAATTCGTGTTGGGACTTGAGGAGTCGCACGGCTATCTCACAGGCGCCTATGCCCGCGATAAGGACGGCGCCCTCGCCTCGATGCTGATGGCGGAGCTGGCGGCGCGGCTCAAAGCGGAGAAGCAGTCGCTGCACGAGAAGCTCGAGGCGCTCTACTGGCAGCATGGCTACCACGCGGAAGGGCAACTGAGCCTGCGGATGGAAGGCTCCGAGGGGATGACGCTCATGCAGAAGCTGATGGCCAAGTTCCGCGACGCACCTCCCCAGGCGCTGGCCGGAATTCCCGTCGCCACGGTGCGGGATTACCTGAACCAGGTGACGATCCGCGACGGCACGAAGGCGCCGCTTGCCGGCCCGAAAGATAACCTGGTGATTCTCGACCTGGCGGAAGAGGGCAATCGCGTCGCCGTCCGGCCGTCAGGCACCGAGCCGAAGGTGAAGATTTACTCCTTCACCTATCAACCCGCCGAGCTGCTGCACGACCTCGACGCGACCCGGCAAGAGATGAGCGAGCGGCTCGCGGCGATTGAGGCCGACTTGCAGGTCTTTGCGAAGTCGGTGTGAGCTTGACGGCATGACCCGTGCGGCTAACCTAACGGTATGAGTGCAGCCCTCAAACTTCGTCCGCTTTCGGTCGAGGACTACCTCGCCGGCGAGCTTGCGTCGCCCATCAAGCACGAGTATGTCGGCGGCGTGGTTTATGCGATGGCGGGCGCACGAAACGTCCACAATCTGATTGCCAGCAACACACTCGTTGCGTTGGGGACGCGTCTGCGCGGCGGATCGTGCCGCCCCTACAACTCGGATACAAAAATCCGCATTCGGCTGCCGACACAGGTCCGGTTCTATTACCCCGACGTGTCGGTCATCTGCAGGCCGAACCCGCAGTCGGACTCGTTTCAGGATGAGCCGGCGGTGGTCGTGGAAGTCCTTTCGCGAAAAACGCGCCGCATCGACGAAGGCGAAAAACGGGATGCGTATCAGATGATCCCCTCGCTGGCGGCTTACCTGTTGGTGGAGCAGGAGTTTCCCGCGGTCACAGTGCACCGCCGCACGGAGCAAGGCTTCGTGACCGAGACGCACACGGAACTGGAGACGGTGATCGCTCTGCCCGAGATCGCGGCCGAACTCCCCCTCGCAGAAATCTACGACGGCGTCGAGTTCACTCCGGAGCCCGAAGTAGAGTGAGATGACGCCCGCATTGCGTCGCTTGGAGCATCCATGCCCCACCGACTGACCGGACTGATCGCCGCCGCCGTCACGCCGATGGACGCCGAGGGGGGGCTGCGTCTGGAGATCATCGATGCGTTGGCGGAGTTGTACGTCGAGTCCGGCGTGGCGGGCGTTTTCGCCTGCGGCACCACCGGCGAATGCCACTCCCTCGCCACCAGCGAACGCAAGGGCGTCGCCGAACGTTGGATGTCGGCGAGCCAGGGGCGGTTCCCGGTCGTCGTGCACGTCGGCCACAACAGCCTCCCGGAGGCGCAGGAGCTGGCCGCGCATGCCGCCGAATGCGGGGCGGCGGCGGTTGCGGCGATGGCGCCGTTCTTCTTCAAGCCGGCCGACGTCGCCGCGTTGGCGGACTACTGCGCTCGCATCGCAGCCGCGGCGCCCGAGACCCCGTTCTACTTCTATCACATCCCGGGAATGACGGGCGTCTCGCTCCCTGTGGCCGAGTTTCTGCGGCAGGCGGCGCCGAACATCCCGGATCTGGCCGGGGTGAAGTTCACCTCGACCAACCTGCACGACTATCAGGAGTGTTTGGCCGTGGCCGAAGGCCGCTTCGACCTGCTCTTCGGCCACGACGAGATCCTGCTCGCCGGGCTGGCGCTGGGGGCGAAGGGCGCCATCGGCAGCACGTACAACTTCGCCGCCCCGGTCTATCGCCGCATCATGTCCGCCTTCGAGGCGGGCGACCTGGAAACGGCCCGTCGCGAGCAGTCGCTGGCTGCGGCGATGGTACGGGTGCTGCTGGACTTCGGCGGCGTCCCCGCCTGCAAAGCGATCATGCAGCTCATCGGCATCGACTGCGGCCCGCCCCGTTCGCCGCTGCGCCCGCTGAGCGAAAGCGAAGTCGCCGCACTCTGCGACGCCCTGCAACCGTTTGACGTCTTCGCACGTCCGCTGGCGTCGGCGGGGTAGCAGCCTGTCAACCTCCCGGACGGCAGAATCAAATCACGACGAACCTACGGTTTCGCGGATGCCGATCCACCGTCCGCGAACGCAGACGCGATCCCAAGAGTTAATGTGCGTTCGCCGGAGAAAGACATTATGTCTTATCGGTTCCCGACACCTTTCCGCCCGCCCCTGTTCCAATAAATCTTCGTAGTTTCCACACGCCAACATTCCAATACCAGAAAGGAGTGTCGCTCCATGCCCATTGATTTCGATGGCCTTAAGACCGGAATGTTGCTTGTCGCTGGCGCAGTTTCCAACGGTGGGTTTTCCTGGTATGTGTCCACGTGGGACATGTGGATGCTAGACAAATGGGACGCACGCGATGGCGGATTCCAATGTCTTTTCACCCATCTGCAGGACGAGCGTTCAAGTACAGCTGAACTCAGGAATGCCTTAATGGCGTCACTGCCAGCAAAGGATTGGGCAGATATCGAACATATGTGTCCCTCACTTTTTGTGGATTTTGATCAGCGCTACCTTTGTTCGGTATTTCGGGGTCAGATCGCATACGAACTAGCAGTCCCTGCTCACTGGTCAGGTAGCTATGATAGTTCATTTTGGGAAGGTAATTGCGAGGATTTCCTTGATCATTTCCCTTCGGAAGACAGATACTGGGTTATAAATGGAGTGGATGTAATTAGATTGTTCAAGTCTTCTGGCAGAACATCGGGAGGGGAAGAGGAAAAGGGTCAGATTTGATTCGAGGGATTGCGAGATTGCGATCGGGACGTGACTGCGTGACGCGAGATGTCGATTCGGGAGGGAGAGGGAGGTTTCAAGTTTCAAGCCGTCGCGGAGTTTGGCTACAGTACGACGTCCTCGACTGCGTCGTGGGCTTTGAGGGGGGGAGAAATTGAACGTCGAGGCGATGGGATCGATCTCGATGGGTACTGGGCCAAGCCAAGCATTACTACGTAGACGGCGATGGTGATGGCCGCTTCGAAAGCTTTTCTGACCATCGGGCGGGTAAGTCGAACGAGCTAAGATATGAGTAGGCGGCGCCGTCTCCTGGGCGACGGGTTGCGCCGGCGATCAGGAGCCTGTCAGCCGCTTGCGAAGGCAGGCCTCGGCGTAGGTCGACTCGAAGTCCACGGGGATCGCCAGATCGCCCCGTAGGCCCAGGGGGAGCGTGGGCAAGGCGCGGCCTAGCGCCAGAGGGACACGCCACACATCGATCTCGTCCCGCTGGCCGCGGCGGATCGGCCGGTAGGCGACCGCGTAGAGGTTCGCCTCGGGCGGCAACTGCAAAACGTCCGCGGCATCCATGATCTGCAACGTCTCGTTGTGAAGATTAGCCCGCCGATTAGTGACGATGTCCACGAGGATGACACTGATTCCCTGGGACAAATAGCTGGCGCACTTCGTGGCGAAGGCCCGCCGCTCGGCGGGCCGGTCTTTATTGCCGGGGCTGATCAGCTCGATGGCCGCCACCAACTTGGGTCCGGCGTCCGTGGACAGTACGCGAACCTCAAACGTATCGGGGAACGCGGCGGGAAGAACACCGTCGGCCGCCGGCGGGGTCCACACCTCCGTGCCCACCGTCGCCACCGCGGCCCCGACCACCTCCATCCTGGCCGATCCTTCCTGCGCGACGACGGCGACGTCGATTTCAACCGAGGGCCCGCGATGGGCGTTTTCCTCGGCGATGTAGTTCGGGGGCAGCCAACGCTCCGTCAGAGCGTCCGCAAGCTTGGTGGCCCAACTGGAGTGGAACGATTCCCAGCGGCGCTCCGCGCTCAACGGAGGATGAAAGTGATCGAGTAACGGCATGACAGCTCTCCCCCGAGGGGTTTGTTTCCTCGGTTGACCACATTTATTCTGGGGGCGTAAGAGCCAATTCGTCAAGCTGCAACCCTCGGAATCACGGAATCACGAACTACGTCCCGCCCGTATCCGCAAGTCGCCTTTACCAACTATGGGGCGCGCCACGCGTCGTCCGATAACTCGGCCGAGGGCGCGCCGAGCGATGGCGGCGGGTCGCGGCGGGGGTCGAGGGTTCCGACGATGTCGCTCACGCGCGCGGCGCCGAGCTCCGCGACGGCGGCGGGGAGCTGGTCGAGGATTCTCGTCGTCACCGTCGGATCGTAGTAGTTGGCGGTGCCGATCTGCACGGCCGAGGCGCCGGCGACGAGGAACTCCATCACGTCGTTGATCGTGGCGATCCCGCCGATGCCGACCAGCGGCGTCTTCACGGCGCCGGCCGCCTGGTAGACGCACCGCAGGGCGATCGGCTTGATCGCCGGCCCGCTGAGGCCCCCCAGAACGTTTCCCAACATCGGCCGGCGGCGGCGCCAGTCGATCGCCATTCCCAGCACCGTGTTGATCAGCGAAATCGCATCGGCCCCGCCGTCTTCCGCGGCCCGGGCGATTGTCGCGATGCTAGTGACGTTGGGAGTGAGCTTCGCGATCACCGGAACTTCAACCGCCGCTCGCACGTCGGCCACCAGCCCCCGGCACATCTGGAGATCCGTGCCGAAGTCCACTCCGCCGCTGACGTTGGGGCAGGAGATGTTCAGCTCCAACGCCGCGATCCCTTCCTCGCGGTCGAGCCGGCGAGCCATCGCCACAAACTCGTCATGCGTCCGCCCGGCGATGCTCACGATCGCCGGCGCCGCCAGCGACCGCAGGTACGGAAGGTGGTGAGCAATGAATGCCTCGATGCCG
>JAHWKS010000411.1 GCA_019347795.1 Planctomycetota bacterium
CCGAACACATCGGTCCGGCTCAATCCGGCGCCGGGAGCGGCGTCGGAGTCGCGATCGTCACCGCCGCCGCGGCCGGGACGCGTGTAGATGTGCCGGTCCGGCCCCAGGAATTCGACAAATCCCTCGCCCCGGGAGCGGGCGCGCAGGCGGTACGCGCCGGCATCATCGGTCGTGGTCTCGTCCAGCACTTCGCCGCCGAACGCGTCTCGCAGACGAACCGTCACGTTCGCGACGCCCGCCTCGCCGTCATCCCGCACCCCGTTGGCGTCGGCGTCCAGCCACACCCGGCCGGTCACCTGCGGGCCCGTCGGCGCGCCGTCCTGAAGCTCCACCGCGCCGATGTCGATACGGCCGCCGACCACACGGTCGAATCCCTCGCCGCGCTGATCATTGACGAGCGGAGGATCGAAGGCGGCGGGGTCGAAGTCCGGATCGCCGGCGTCAATAGCCGCGCTGCCGGAAAGGAGCGCGTGCGTGAGCGTCGGTCCACCGTTGTCCGCCAGCGCCGTGTCGAGAACCGTCGTCACGTCCACGCCGACGATGTTCCCATTCGTTCCATCCGTCAGCCCGCCGGACGTGGCCGCGTGGCCGATGAGGTTGAAGGCACTCTCCGGGTCGACCATCCCGTCAATGTCGTTCGAGGCAGGGCCGAAACCCCCGGGGATGTGATTGCCTGCGACAATCGTGTTGTGCAGCAACACAATGGCGCCGGATTCGGCGAGGTGCATGCCGCCGCCGCGATCGGCCGTGTTGCCGGAGAATGTGCTGCTGGCGACGCTGAGGGTCTGTGCGGAATCATCATTGTGGATACCGCCGCCACTGCCGGCCGCCCTGTTGCCGGAGAATGTACTGCCGGTGACGGTCGCCTGGCCGCGATTGAGCAGTCCTCCACCGGCGCCGAAAGGCTCGGCTGAATTGTCCGCGATCGTGCTGTCGGCGATGACGACTTCGCCGCCATTATTGGCAATCCCGCCGCCATCACCCCCTGCCGAGTTGCCGGAGACTTCGGACGCAGATAAAGCCAACGCGCCGCCGTCGATGGCGATGCCGCCGCCGTCGCGCCGCAGCCCGGTTACGCCGCCGGTGATCTTCAAGCCCTCCACATCGAGCGAGGCGCCGCCTAGAACGTGGAACACCCGGTCGGCCAAACTCGGAATGGCAGCGTCATCGCCGCCGGCATCGATGACCGTCTGGCCGGCGCCGGCGCCGACGATCGTGACGCGGCCGTTATCGCGGATATCCAGATCGCCTGTTGCGGCGAGATCTTCGCCTTCCCCGCTGATCGTCAACCAGTAGGCGCCGGCCTGCAACCGAATCTCGAAGTCGCCGGGATTGCTGTTCGCCCGGATGACCGCCTCGCGGAGGGAGGTGACGCCGTCGCTGGAATCCACCACGTCGTCGAATGTGTCCACATCGACGACCGTAGTCCCGCTGGCCGCCAGGGGGTCCACGATGGCGACGCCTTCATCCCCGTTGTCGAGCTGGAACGAAAAGGCAACCTGCCCGGCGTTGTTCAAGCCGTCGGCGTTGTCCCGAATTCCCCCCGCGAATCGAAGGTCAATGATTTCCCTTCCGTTCAATTCGTCTCCCTCGCGGGCGATTTCCATCAGCCCGCGGTCGTCGTCGTGGAAAAGCAGCGATCGTTTTTCCGTGAGACCGAATCCAACGCTGTCGAGAATGGCGACTTGGCCAGAATCGTTCAACGCGACGTCCAGGATCGTCCCTACGGTGTGGTCCCCGCCTGGGAGGGATTGACCGGTGCGAACAATTTCGACGAATTCGCCTTCAGAATTGCCGCGGAACAGGGCGAATCCCACGAGGTCGCCGGTGACCGAGCCGTCCATGATTTCGATGCCGGCGCCGAATACGACGTCGCCGTTCTCGTTCAGTCGCGGCGGGAATTCTCCCGAAAAGTCTAAGAACTCACCGTTCCCCAGGGACTGCCCTTCGCGCGCGACTTCGCTGATGGGCGGCGTGCCATCTTCGCCGGCCGGTGTTCCGTCGGCCAGAAAAATGGACCGGCTGAACGAACCCTCGGTGTCAACACGCCCCAGAAACGCAACTTCGCCGCGGTCATTGACCGGAACCTGCGCAGCCGACGTGCCGAACCCATTGAATGTCCCGCCATTGGGAAGCGGAACTCCAGGTAGTGCGATGGCCTTGAGCGGAGACGCGCCATCACCGAGGAAGATCCCATTAAAGAGCCCGTTTCCACCAATGACCGCCGAGAAAGCCGCTTGACCACGATCGTTGATCGTTGGCCCCGGCGCCAGGCCGACAAAGCTGACAATTTGTAACGTCTTGCCCGGGACCGTCTGTAAATCTTCAGGAAGGACTTGGCCGGCGCGTACAATCTGGACGAGATTGCCGTCGGCATCGGCTCGGAAAAACCCGAACTCGGGGACTCCGGAACCCTCCACAATCACCGTCTCTCCGAAGGCGACTTGGCCGGCGTTGTTGAACGCGCGACCGGGTTCGGGATCCGCAAAACGCTGGAAGCGGCCGTCAAAGCCGGTTGTGTCGGGCGCGGGATCACCTTCCCGTACAACCTCCTCGATCTGGACGAGATCGTCCTGCGTCACACTCGCGATAAACATCCCGGTGTCCTCGTCTGAACTCACTCCGTCGAGACCGCTTTCGAAGACCACTTGTCCGTTGTCGTTCAGTTGGCTGCTGGCGAAGCTAAACAATTTGCCGTCAATTCCCGGGACGGACTGGCCATCGCGGACGATCTGAACGATTGACGGTTCCGAAGCCAGGAACAGCCCCTCCGTAGCGGACGTTGTGTCATTCAGGCCCGCCGAGAACAGGGCCTTTCCAGCCTCGTTGAGCACTGGTGCACGCCGGTTGAAGTCCGCAAGCATTCCGTCGGCGTTTCCCTGAGCATCCGGCGCCGAATCGCCGGTAATCGCGACTACGTCGTCAAATCCGAAACCGGCCGCACTGAGCACCACACGCTGCTCGAGCGGTTCGAACGACGGCCCCAGCATCATCGGCGCTGCCTTGACCCGCCGGCATCGCGCATTGCGGCGGCGCAGCCATGTGCGACGGCGAGGGCGCCGGGATGCAAACGATCGTCGAGCAGCACGGAGCAATTCAGTCAACATCACGAGGCTCTTCGGAAGCTGGGGGAAACACGGTCGGGAGGATTCGAAAAAGACGGGCAGCCTGGCAGTATCGCTGCCGCCACTCGTTGCGCGCGGGAGCGTCTCCGCGATGGTTCGTACTCACGACGCGGGGCCGGGCGCCGCGCATGAGAGATGCGCGTTGGCATGAAAACAGACTGCCCTTTCGGCAAAGAACCGCGCCGCATTCTCTGCCAAGAAGAGGATTTCAAACTCCCAGGAGGGAGGATGGCCCACGTCCAGTGTTTATGAACATGGAGCGTGCGTCAACCCAAGTCGGGAGAAAGGGAAGGATTGCAACTGCCGACGCGGTCAGGACATGCGACTTGCCGCAACGACGACAGCAGGAGGGATTGCCGTCGCAGTTCATGCTGCTTGGAGGGAAGGGAAGTTTCTCTTGCCGACGGGAGCCGAGAATGCTCCACGAGAGGACTATCCGAAAACGCCATGAAAACCGGACATCACCTCCCTCGATTCCGCATAATTATCCCGTAACCAACGGACGACGCTCGCGTGCTGCACGTTCTCCGCGGACTCTGCAGCTTTTGCGCCGGTCAATACCGCATGATCATCTCGTGCAGGTTGAGGATTACGCGGGCGACGCTTGTCCAGGCCGCCAGCTCGGCGGCGGGGAGGTCGGCGGGCGTGGAATACTCGCCCACGTCGAGCAGCTTCTTGACGTCGGCCGATTCCGACTGGTAATGGGCGAGGTGCCTTTCGTAGAGCGGGAGAAGGACTTCCGCCTCCTCCGGACGCGGCTCGCGCTGCAGGGCTTCGCGGAAGGCGAAGGCGAGGCGCGACTCCGGAGCATCGCCTCCCTCGCGCAGCACGCGGGCTGCGAGCACGCGGGACGCCTCGACGTAGATCGGATCGTTCAACAATACCAACGCCTGTTGCGGCGTGTTCGACTGGTTGCGCGAGACCGTGCACTCCTCCCGCGTCGGCGCGTCGAACGCCAACATGCTCGGGTGCAGGAACGTGCGGCACCAGAACGTGTACAACCCGCGGCGATAGAGGGCCTCGCCCTCGTCGTTTTGCCATTCTCGCGTCGGAAAGTTAAGGTGCTTCCAATATCCCTTAGGCTGGTACGGCTTGACGCTCGGACCGCCAATCTTGCGTACCAAGAGATCGCTTGCGGCAAGGGCGTTGTCGCGCACCACCTCGGCCGGCAGACGAAAGCGGCCTTGCCGGGCCAAGAAGCGGTTCGCCGGGTCCCGCTCGCGCAGCTCGGGCGAGGCGGCGGATGACTGCCGGTACGTGTGCGACATCGCAATCAGCTTCACAAGCTCCTTCACATCCCAGCCGCTCTCGGCGAACTCGACCGCCAGCCAATCCAGCAACTCCGGATGCGACGGCCAGTCGCCCTGGGCGCCGAAGTCGTCTAGCGTCGTTACGAGGCCGCGGCCGAACATGAGGGCCCATACGCGATTGACGAATACCCGCGAGGTAAGCGGATGATCGGGCTGCACCAGCCATTCCGCCAGGTCGAGCCGCGTCGCGCGTTGTTTTTCGGTTTCGATCCGACCCAGCACCTCCGGCGCCGCGGGTTGCACCACGGGGCCGGAGTCGTCGAGCCAGTTGCCGCGCGGAAGAATGCGGATCTCCCGCGGCGGGACCGAGACAGAGATTAACAGCGTCGGGAAGGTCGCCTCGAGTTTCTTTTTCTTCTCCTCCAACGCGGCCAGCTCTTCCCGCACCGACGCCAACTCCGGCGCGAACGTGCGATAGTAGACCGCCAGCTTCTCCTTTTGTTCATCGCTCCGCTCATCCGGCGGCACGGCGATGACCTCCGCGATCTCCGGCGGCAGGCCGCCGCCGGCGCGTACCGGCCGGGGGGAGCGAGTCGCGGAGACGCGGAACTTACCCAGCGTGTGTTGCCCGCCGTAGTTCTGGGTCATGGTCACTACGAGCGTCGCCTTGCCGTCGCCGCGTCCCAGATCCTCCTTCGATTCATAGACGGCGTGGTTCTCCTTACCGGTTTGCGGGAGGATCGCCCAGGCGGTCTTTGGCTTGCCGTCGGCGGACGCCTCGACCGGCCAGTTGTCCTGCGAATGGGTAGCCGTGATGGAAGACCACTCCACCGGCTTACCGTCAATCGTCGCCGCAAACTCGTTGAGCACGAAATTCCCATTCCCCGCCCGGCCGGGACCTTTCGCCGGGAGCGAGTCATCCGGGAGCACATCCAATCGCAGCGCCGTCACGGCCGGCTGCTCGATTTCAACCGTCAGCGTGTATACATCCGACGCGGGATTTCCCCCTTCCGCGACAATGGCGCCGTCATCCAGCACCGTCAGCACCGTGCCATTCTTGGAATTCGCCTGCACCAGCCGGAGCGTCTCCCACGGCGTCTTCTGTTCCGTGAGCGAGGCCTCCCACTTCGCCAGTCCCGCGTCGAGCTCGGGCGTCTGCCGGTCGAGCGTTTCCCGCAGCGGCTTCATTGCCGCCTCGAGCTTCGCCAGCTCCGCCTGCTGCTCGGCGGTGGGCATCGAGGTCGGCTGCTGGACTCCGACCGCCGTCTCCTGGAGGTCGGCGAAAAATGCCGCCATGCGGTAGAAGTCACTTGTCGGGAACGGGTCAAACTTATGATCGTGGCATTCGCAGCAGCCCATCGTCGCCGCCAGCCACACGGACGACACATTCCGCACGCGGTCGGCGGAATACTTGGCGAGGTACTCCTTCGGCTGGGCGCCTCCCTC
>JAHWKS010000412.1 GCA_019347795.1 Planctomycetota bacterium
AATTGTAGCCGTTGCTCAGCCCGGACGGGATGCTGTTCGCCTTATAGGAGACCATCCTGCTGGTAGCGCTCGACACGGCGGCCATTGTCCGCGAGGTGTTTCGCCTGTTGTCGCAAGTTCAATCCCCCGTCGGCGATGAGCGCCTCGTGCGGGATTTTCCCCTCCAGCACACCCGGGCGGCCGAAGTGCGCCTGCTGCTCTTGGAGCTGTTGGGCATGGAGTCGAAATCCGAGCCGGCCGGGCCGATGACCCCGCAGCAACTGCAGATGATGCAGCAGCAACAACAGATGATGCAGCAGATGGCCCGCAGCCGCGGCGGCGATCCGAAGGCGGCGATGGCCGCGGGGCAGAAGAAAGACGACGATGTGAGCCTGGTCGTCAATCCGCGGAACAACAGCATTTTGGCCACGGCGCCGCCCGACAAGATGGCGATTCTCGAGCAAGCGGTGCAGATGCTCGATACGCCCGCGGCCCTGGGGCAGTCGCTGTTGGCGAACATGACGAAGCTGCAGATCTATCGCCTTTCATCGATCGCGCCGGAGCCGATCGTCAAAACGCTTGAGGAGGTGGGGGACCTCTCGCCGCAGACGCGGTTGGAGGTGGACGCGAAGAACAAGGCGATCATCGCCTACGCCACGCTGGCCGACCACGTGGCGATCCGCGCAATGGTGGACAAGCTGGACGGCAGCGCCCGCTCGTTCGAGGTGGTCCCGCTGCGGCGGCTCTCGGCCGACTACGTGGCCGGCACGTTGCGGTTCCTCCTGGGAGGCGACGAGGAAAAAGAGGACCGGCGGTATCCCTCGTACTTCTACTATCGCTCCGGCGGCGAGCAGGAGACCTCCACCGACGCCTTTCGCGTGGACGCCGACGTGGAGAACAACCGCCTTCTGGTCTGGGCCAACGCGACCGAATTGGAGGAGGTGCTGGCCTTGTTGGAGAAGCTCGGCGAAATTCCGCAGCGCGGCGGCGACCCGCGTCGCGTGCGGACCGTGGAAGTGCTTCCCAGCCAGCAACCGCCGGAATTCTTCGATCAATTGGAGAAGGCGTTTCGCTCGCGGGCGCCGAACGAGCTGCAGATTGATCCCTCGCTGGAAGAGGCGACGGCGCCGGAGGCCGAGAGCGAGCCGGCCGCGGAAGACGCCGCATCCCGCACGCCGCGCGCGACGTTCACTCAGCTTGTTCAACATCAAACAACGCCGGATCAAGCAACGCCCGGCGCAAGCGAGCCCGACGCGGCCGCGCCCGACGCGGCGCCGCCGGTGCGGATCACCCGCGGCCGCGACGGCCGGCTGGTGGTCGCCTCGCAGGATCCCGCGGCGCTGGACCTGCTGGAGGACTTGTTGCGGGAGATGGCGGCCAAGCGGAAGGCGTTCGAGGTGTTCCAGCTCAGGTACGCCCCGGCGTTTTGGGTGGCGCTCAACCTGGAGGACTTCTTCAAGGAGGAGAAGAAGGACACGGGCCGCAACGACTACTACCGCTACTGGTACTACGGCATGCCGAGCGACACCCGCGGCGACGATCCGCGGCGGCTCTCGGACCGGCCTCCGCTGAAGTTCATCTCCGACGACGACACGAACACGATCGTCGTCCAGGGCGCCGATCCGCAGCAGTTGGAGACGGTGCGGCAGTTGATCGAGCTGTACGACCAGCCGCCGCCGGAGGATGCCCAGTCCCGCCGGGTGACGCAGATCTTCACGATCCAGTTCTCCAAGGCGGACGTGATCGCCGAGGCGATCAAGGACGTCTACCGCGATCTGCTCAGCTCCAACGACAAGGCCCTTGCTCAGCAGAACCAGCAACAGCAGAACCAGCGTCCCGCGGGGGAGACGTACATCACGAACATCGGCTTCGGCCAGGAAGAGGAGCAGCGCGACCGCCGCACGCAGGTCACCTTCAAGGGAAAGATCTCCATCGGCGTGGACGAGATGACCAACACGCTGCTGGTCTCCACGGAAGGGGAAGCGCTGATGCGGAACATCCAGGAGATGATCGAGCATCTGGACCAGGCCGCCCAGCCCCGCACCACCGTGGAAGTGCTGCACGTGGGCAACATGGGCGGCTCCGCGATGCAGAAGGCGCTGGCCGAGATCTTTAAGGAGCAGACCCTCTCCACCGGCAATCAGCAGCCGCAATCCGGCCGGCAGCCCGGCGCGCAACAACCGCAACAACCGGCGCAACCTCGCAACGGCGCCACCGGCGGCTAGTCGTACAACAGGCGGCTCGCCTGTTCCCGACCAGCGCTGCGGAATTCGGCTTGGACGACTTTTGCCGATCGTGCATGATGGCGACGATTCGGCTTCTTTCTTCGTGCTACGTTTCTCTTGGAGGACTTTATGCATCGGAACATCGTGCGCTTTTGCGCGCTGGCGGCTCTCGGCTTGCTCGCGGCATGTTCGCTGGTGATGTGGAACGGCGCCGACGCCGCCCCCCAGGCCGGGCAGCAGCCATTTCGCAACGCCGTCGAGCAGCGCGAGGAAGTGATCCGCGAGCTGCGGGAGATCAAGCTCTTGATCAAAGAGCAGAACGCCTTATTGCGCACGCTCGCCCCCAAGGGAGCGCCCCATGCGCACTAGCCGTAAGGGACAATCCCCGCGGGGGATGTCGCTCATTGAAATCTTGATGGTCGTGGTGCTGATGAGCGTGATGGCGGCGGCCCTCGTGCCGCAGTTCCAGCCCAATGTGGCCAGCCAACTGGAGAGCGTTGCGCAGATCGTCGCCGCCGACCTCGACTACGCCCGCAGCCTGGCGGTCGCTAACGGAAGCACGTATCGGGTGGCGCTCGACGTGGCGGGGCAGCGCTACGTGCTGACGCACAGCGGGACCAATCCGATGCTGGACGTCCTGCCGCCGGCGCCGTTCCGCAAACCGGGCGATCCGCCGGACCAGCACATCGTGGAGTTGGCCGACCTCCCGCGGTTCGGCCCGCTGGTCGAGTTGGCCGGGGCGCAGAAAGTAGCCGGATCAACGCAGGTCGTAACCGACGTGGAATTCGCGCCGCTGGGCGGGACCACCCGCAGCGAGACGACGCTTGTCTGGCTGGCCTGCGGGCAAGGCGGCGACCGCCGCTATCTTCCGATCGCCGTCGATCCGGTGACGGGGGTGACGAGCATCGGCGAGCTTCAGTTGAATCGACCCGCGGGGCTGACGCGGTAGCGCGCGGGGAAGCAAGGGGAAGAGGAATGTTGGGCCTATTAACCGGGGCGAAGCGGGCCGGACCGATCGGCGTGGACGTGGGCGCCAGAAGCGTGAAGCTCGTGCAGTTCACCCACGATCGCGCCGAACTAATCGACGCCGCGCGCTGGGACCTTCCCGCCGTGGAAGAGGGGGAGACGCCTCCGCCGGACGCCGTGGCCGAGGCGATCCGCCGGGCGCGCGAGGGACGCCGCTTCCGCGGCCGCGAGGCGGTGTTGTGCCTTTCCGGCCGACGGCTCTTTCTGCAGAACGTGCGCGTTCCCAAGTCGGAGAGCGAGGAGTTGGACCAGGCGGTGCACCAGGAGGCGGCGGGGCGACTGCCGTTCCCGGTGTCCGACAGCGAGATCCGCTACCTGGAGGCCGCCGACGTTCGCCAAGCCGGCGGCACGCTGCGGGAGGTGATCCTCATCGCCGCGCTTCGCACGTCGGTCGAAGAGGATCTCAGCGAGATCGAGGGCGCCGGGCTGGTTCCCGTCTCGCTGGACGCCGAGCCGCTGGCTTTGCTCCGCGGTTACGCCTCGCAGTTCCGCCGCGAGGAGGACAGCCAGCAACGCACGTTGTTCGTGCATCTCGGCTACTCGCGGATGGTCGCCATCATCGCCGAGGGAGAGCAGGCGCTGTTCATCAAGTACATCGACTTGGGCGGCAAGCAGTTCGACGATGCGGCGGCTCGCGGCCTAGGGATGCGGCGCCCGGATGCGGTGGCCCTTCGCCGCCATAACGGCGACCGCCGCTCGGAGCAGCAGGACCCGGAGATCGCCCGCAGCATCGCCCAGGCGGTGCGGCCGGTGATCGAGAAGCTGGTGGGCGAGCTGTCGATGTGCGTCCGCTATCACAGCGTCACCTTCCGCGGCAAGGCGCTGGGGCGAATGGTGCTGGGCGGCTGGGAGGCGACTCCCGGTCTGGCCGAGACGCTGGCCGGGCGGCTCAACCTCAAGTGCGATTTGAGCCACCCCTTCCGCCACTTCCCGCATCCGGCCTTCGCCAATCGACCAGGACAGTGGGACGTCGCCGCCGGACTGGCCCTTCGCACCATTCAGCCGGGGGCGTGACCATGCAGTACGTCGAATTCCTGCCGCCCCGTTACCGCCATCGCCGGCGCTCCCAGCAAACGCTGTTGCGGAACGTCGCCGCGTTGGGGGCGGCCGCAGCCGTGATCGCGTCGCTCTCCGCCTGGCAGCACCGGCAGGAACGGGCGGCGCGGGAGGCGTGGCTCGAGGCCGACGCGCGGTACTCGGTCGCCCACGACACGAACGAGCGGCTAGAGCAAGTGCGGTCGGAGTTGGCGGCAGTGCGGGCGGGGGCCGAGTTGTGCGTGTTCCTCAACCGTCCCTGGCCGCGGTCGCAGATGCTGGCCGCGATTGCCGCGGCGGCGCCGGAAGAGCTGGAGTTGACGGAGCTGCGAGTTTCCTACGAAGCGATCCCCACGGAAAGCGAGTCGCGCTCCTCGGGCGCAAGAGCTGGACGGGCGAAGGAAAAGGCGCCGCAGCTTCCCGCCGCGCTCCGCGATCTGCAGCGGCTTCGCGAGCAGTTCGACTCGGTCCAGACGGTCGTTCACATCAGCGGCATTGCCGGCGACTCGGCGGCGCTGCATCGCTTTGTCGCGGCCCTGGGAGAGCATCGGCTCTTCGTCCGCGCGGACCTAGGTTCTCAGGAGGCCGTCGCGCATCCGCAACGGGGAAGCGTGACGAAGTTCGCCGCCCGCGTCGTCGTGCGTCCGGAATATGGACATCCGCGGGGACCGAGCGGGTCGGCGGTAGCCGCGGTTTCCGGGAGAGGTACTCGATGAAAGTGAATCTGTCGGGAAAGACGACGTTGTGGATCTCCTCCGCCGTGGCGGCGGCGGGCGTGGTCGCTTACGTCGCGTTGTTCTTCTTCCCGCGGAGGGCGGAAATCGCCGAGCTGCGCCGGCAGACGGAGGAGAAAGATCGCTACGCCCTGCAAGCCGTCGGGGCCGCGGCCGCCGTCGCGGGCGCAACCGCGGAGCTGAACGAGGCCGCGCGGTTCATTCGAGACTGGCGAAATGAGGCGCCGAGCGAAGGGAGCGTGATCGGCGTGTTTCGCGGGATTAACCAGGCGGCCCAGACCGCCCAGACAAAAAACCTCCGGATTGAGCCGGCGCCGGCGGAGAAACTGGCCGCCGTGTGGCGGATGCCGGTGAAGATCGCCGTCGAGGGGAGCTTTCCCGAGCTGTTCGGCTTTGTCCGGGAGCTGGAGCCTCTCTCCTCAGCGGTGTGGATTTCGGACGTGGAGATAGCCGCCGAGCGGGACCGCAAGGATTTGCGGATGAACCTGACTTTGACGATTTTCGGGCCGGGGCCGGAGTTTTCCGGTCAGGCCGGCCTTGCCGATTAGCCGATAACAGGAGATGCCACGCGGCGCGATCATGGAAAAACTACTCCGCAGGCTGCGACGGGAGCTGACGCGAAACCCAAAGCAATCCGCCGTCCTGGGGATAGGGCTGCTGGTCGCGGCGTATTTTTGGGCGCCGCTGGCTGCCGGCTGGCTGCCTGGGGCGAGCAAACCGAAGGCGAGCAACGTCGCCGAGAAGTCGCCGACGACGGCTGCCGCCGGCGCCGCGCCGGCGCCCGATTTCGTGCCGCCGAGCGGCTTTCCGCGGTGGCAG
>JAHWKS010000413.1 GCA_019347795.1 Planctomycetota bacterium
CGGCGCACCGACGCAAGACGAACTCATTAAGAAATATGCGGCCAAGAAGGAGCCGCTGGAAGTCGACAAGATCTTCCGCGCCCTGGTGAAGCTGGAAGGGAGCGACTTGCACATGAAGGTCGGCCGGCCGCCGATCGTGCGGGTCAACGGCACGCTGCGCGAGCTGAACCGCGGCCCAGTGAACGACGAAGAGATGGTCCGCCTGCTGTTTCCCATGATGGACGAGCGGAACCGCAAGATCTTTGACAAGGAAGGGGGCGCCGACTTCGCCTACACCGTGGACGTGGCCGACGACAACGGCAAGGTGACCAACTGGCGGTTTCGCGTCAACCTGCTCCAACAACTGGGGCACGTGGGCCTGGTGGCTCGGCGCGTGAGTGCGTGGATTCCCAACTTCGCGGGGCTGCACCTGCCGCCGGTGATGGAAAAGCTCTGCTTCTTCGACCAGGGAATGATCCTCCTGGCGGGCGTGACCGGCTCGGGATAGAGTACGACGATCGCCTCGATGCTCGACTTCGTCAACCACAACGAGCGGGTCCACATCCTCACGCTGGAAGACCCGATCGAATTTGTCTACACCGAAGACAAAGCGCTTATTAACCAGCGCGAGATCGGCATGGACGTAATCGACTTCGCGGTAGCGATGAAGCACGCCGTGCGGGAAGACCCGGACATCATGCTCGTGGGCGAGATGCGCGACGAAGAGACGTTCATGACCGCCATTCACGCCGCCGAGACGGGCCACCTGGTGTTCGGCACGATCCACGCCTCCACCGCCCCGTCCACGATCGGCCGCATCTTGGACCTCTTCCCCGAGGCGATGCACAAGGCGATCCGCAGCGCCATCGCCTTCAACATGAAGGCGATCATCGCCCAGAAGCTGCTGAAGTCGATCAAGCCGGGCGTGGGGCGGGTGCCGACCGTGGAGATCATGACCTTCAATGGCACGATCCAGAAGCTCGTGCTGGAGGGGCAGGACAACAAGCTTTCCGACGCCATCCGCTTGGGGGCCGAGGAAGGGATGCAGGACTTCACGATGAGCCTCAAGCAGCTCGTGGAGGAAGAATTAATCGACCGTCCGACGGCCCTGGAGGTGGCGCCGAACAAGGACGCATTGATTATGGCCCTGAAGGGAATTAATGTTTCACAACCCGGTATGATTTAAGCGCCCGTCCGCAGCACGAAAAACGACTCTCCATGCCTCGCATCCTGATCGTCTTTCTCGGCGCCGCGACGGCGTCGCTTTTATTCGCGGACCCGGCCCTGGCGCAAGAGACGGCGCCCGCCGCGCCGCCGCAGCGCGGCGAAGGCTGGTACTTCGGCGTCACCCAGATCATCTTCGTATTGATCGTGTTCTGGATGTGGGTGAAGACCACCGACTGGGCCTCCTACGACTGCCAGACGCTCGGCCTGGAGCACGCGAAGTGGAGCCCCGTGCTCTTTTTCCCGTTCCTGTTCGGCTTTGTGCTGACGCTGTTCATTCCCGGGCCGTGGTGGCTGTTCTTTTTGGTGAACCTGCCGATCTTGATCCTCTGCGTGGCCGTGCCGCTGACGTTGTACATCAAGCATCGCAACCTCTACGTCACGGTGGACGAGCGGGTGATGACGCCCGACCACATCCGCCATGTGCTGGCCACACGCACCAAGATGGGCGTGAAGGCGGAGAAGGAGAAGCCTTACCAGGCCGGCGCCCCCGTGGAGCTGCGGGCGATGGGCGCGGCCGACGAGTCGCAGAACCAGGCCAACATCATCGTCGCCCGGCAGAACGCCGAAGGCTACGTCGCCACGAAGAACGTGATCGCGCAGGCGGCCGAGAAGCGGGCGGAAAAGGTGATGCTCGACTACACGCCTCAGGACGTGAAGGTCCGCTTCCTCATCGACGGCGTCTGGCATGACGGCGAGGCGATGGAGCGGGCCCCCGGCGACGCGCTCCTGGAGGCGGCCAAGAAGATCGCGAACCTCGACGAGAAAGACCGCCGCAACAAGCAGGAAGGAAAATTCGGCGCCAACTACAAAGACCTGAAGTACGTCTGCCTGCTGAGCTCCCAAGGCGTGAAGACGGGCGAGCGGGCGATCGTGCACCTGACCCTGCCCAAGGAGAAGAAGTTCAAGACGCTCGAAGAGCTGGGCATGCGCGAGAAGATGCGCGAGAAGACGCTCCAGCTGATGTTGAGCAAGAAAGGACTGATCGTATTCTCCTCGCTTCCCGGCGGCGGGCTGACCACCACCAGCACCGTCGCCATCGGTTCGACCGACCGGCTGCTGCGCGATTTCATCTCGGTCGAAGACGTAAAGAACCGCGAGCCGGAAGTCGAGAACGTCGAACCCCACACCTACGATGCGTCCCAGGGAGAGAAGCCGGTTACGCGGCTTCCCTCGCTGATCCGCCGCGAGCCGGATTGCGTGGTGATCATGGACCCGGTGGAGAAGGAAACCTTCGACTTCATGAGCCAGCAGCTCGCCAAGGACGACTTGCTCTTCTTCACCAGCGTGCGGGCGAAGGAGGCCCCCGAGGCGATCCTGCGGCTGTTGGCGACGTACAAGGTGGCGCCGAAAGACCTGGCGCCGCTTCTGGTGTTCGTGCTCAACACCCGGCTGATCCGCAAGCTGTGCCCGAAGTGCAAGGAGCCGTTCCAGCCTTCGCCGGAGTTTCTGCAGAAGCTGGGCATTCCTCCCGAGCGGGTCACCGAGTTGTATCGCGAGCGTCAGCCCCCCGGCCCCGACGCCACCGAGCGGGAGAAAAAAGAGAAATCGATCCCCTGCACCAAGTGCGGCGACCTCCGCTACTTCGGCCGAACGGCGATCTTCGAGCTGCTGGAAGTGAACGACCAGGTGCGCGAGGCGATCGTCAAGCAGCCGAAGCTGGAGGTGCTGAAGAAGGTGGCCCGCGCCGCCGGCAACCGGGGCCTGCAGGAGGAAGGCATCCTGCTGGTCGCCCAGGGGGTCACCTCCCTGGAGGAGCTGCAGCGCGTGCTGAAACAGTAGCCCGTCGCCGGCGAACGCATGGCCCTCGAATCGCGTAAAGAAATCCCAGCCCGAGTAGACGAATGACCCTGCTGCTTTTCCTCGTCGGCGTGTTCTTCATTTGCATGGCGATGCTCTGGACCGAGGGGCTGTGGAGCAACGCCATCACGTTGGTGAATGTGATGATCTCCGCCATGCTGGCAATGAGCTTCTGGGAGCCGCTGGCCAATTGGCTCCAGGGGCAGATGCCCAGCTTCGATTACGTGCTGGACATCATCGCCGTGTGGGGGATTTTCGCTTTTGCGATGGGGGATCTGCGAGCAGTCACGGCCTATCTCTCGAAGCGGAAGGTGCGGTTCCACAAGTTGATGGAGTCGCTCGGCAATATCGGGATGTCGATGATCGTGGCGGGGGTGATCACGTTCTTCACCGCCTGGACCTTGCACCTGGCGCCGCTGGCGCCCGATCCGTTTCGCGGGGCGAACCTCGCCCAGAGTTTCTGGCCGAAGGTCTGGTCGGGGCCGATGAGCTTCGCCTCCGGAGGAACGATGAGCGGCGGCCGGCGATTGCCGTCCGACCTGGCCGGGCGGTATCGCCAGCGTCGGGAGGCCCTGGCGGAGCTGCCGGGATTCCGCAAACCCAGCTGACGGCATGATGGCGCCCGAACTGCATTTCACATCCGAGCAGGAGCCGCAGGTGGAGGAGTACCGCCGCCTGAGCGGGCTGGCGGTGACGGCCCTGATCCTGGCGTTGCTCTCGCCCGCGGCGGTCCTGGGACAGTACGCGATCGCCATTCCGCCGCTGGCGGCCGCCTTTGCCGTCGCGGCGCTATGGCGGATTCACGCCAGCGGAGGAGACCTTTCTGGGCGGCGGCTGGCGGCCGTGAGCCTCGTGATCTCGCTTTTCTTCGGGGCGTGGGCCATCACCGACGCATTCGGCCAGCGGTGGCTGATGGCCCACCAGGCGAAACAGTTCTGCGACGGCTGGCTGGAGCTTGTCCAAGAGGGGAAACATTATGAGGCGCATCAGTGGACGATGGATCCTCATGAGCGACTGCCGCCGGCTATTTCGCTGGAAGATTACTACGGGGAGAACGAGGCGGCCCGCAGCTCGGCTTTGCAGTTCATCGCCCTGGCGCCGTTGGCGGAGGGGGAGATTCCGAAGCTTCGCGACTTCCGCTATCTGGGAAACGCGAGCGTCGCTTGGGAGTTCGAAAAGCTGGTTGTCACGCACCGCTATCAATTGACCTACGAAGCAGGCGAGGAGCTTCAGTCGCACGAAGCGGAGCTTGTGGCGGTCCGCACGCTCCCTCCCGACTCCGACGTCGCCTACTGGCAGCTCCGCGACTTGCGGACGACGCGGCGCAACCGGTTTCCGTAGTTCCCAGAGATTCGCGGCAAGCGCAGACGCATCCTGCTTTCCATCAGGCCGAACATGAATGCTTCACTTTTCCGAACGGCGCTGTTGTGCGCCGGGATTGCCGCCATCATGACCAGCGCTGGTTTCTCCGCCTCTGCTCAAGAAAAGTCAAGGCGCAACGACGAGCGCCGCAACCCCGCGGTCGCCGGCTACGACCGTCCCGTGGGGCCGCCGCACCAGAGCCGCTCGGTGGTGCTTGCGAAACATGGCATAGTGGCCACGAGCCATCCCTCGGCGGCGCAGGTGGGGCTGGATGTTTTGCGCGACGGGGGGAATGCGGTTGACGCGGCGATTGCCGTCAACGCGATGCTGGGCGTGGTGGAGCCGATGAGCTGCGGCATCGGCGGCGATTTGTTCGCCATCGTCTGGGACGCCAAGACGCAGCAGATCTACGGACTCAACGCCAGCGGCCGCAGCCCGGCGTCCATCTCGCGTGCGGAGTTCGAGAAGCGCGAGCTCGACAAAATCCCGCTGGAGGGCCCGCTTCCCTGGAGCGTTCCCGGCTGCGTCAGCGGCTGGGAGGAGCTGCGAAGCCGGTTCGGGACGAAGGATTTCTCGGTGCTCTTGGCGCCGTCGATCGAGGCTTCCGAGGAGGGTTTCCCGGTCACGGAAGTGATCTCGCACTATTGGAAAGGCGCCGAGGAAGCGCTCTCTCGCTGGCCCGACTCGGCCGAGACGTACCTGATCGACGGCCGGGCGCCGCGGATGGGCGAGGTGTTCCACAATCCGAACCTGGCCGCGTCGTATCGCCTGATTGCCAAAAACGGGGCCAAGGCGTTCTACGAAGGCGAGATCGCCCGCACGATCGCGGAGTTCAGCCGCGAGAATGACGGCTATCTTTCGCTCGAGGACTTGAAGGAGCACCGGTCGGAATGGGTCGAGCCGGTCTCAACCAACTACCGGGGCTACGACGTGTGGGAGCTGCCGCCCAACGGGCAAGGCATCGCCGTGCTGCAGATGCTCAATATCCTGGAAGGTTACGATCTGAAGTCGCTCCGCCCGGGCGATCCGAAGTGGATCCACCTGTTTGCGGAGTCGAAGAAGCTGGCCTTCGCCGATCGCGCGAAGTACTACGCCGACATGGCGATGGCCGACGTGCCGGTGGATTGGCTGATCTCCAAGGAATACGCGGCCCAGCGGCGGAAGGTGATCGATCCGGACCGCGCCGCGGCCGACGTGGCCGCCGGCGATGAGCAGCTTGCCCACGGCGATACCGTGTATCTGACCGTCGTCGATAAGGATCGCAACTGCTGCTCGCTCATCCAGAGCAACTACTACGGGTTCGGCTCCAAGGTCACGCCGGGGGACGCGGGGTTCGTAATGCAGAACCGCGGCGCGCTGTTCGCCCTCCACGAGGAACATCGCAACCGGCTGGCGCCGCGCAAGCGTCCGTTCCACACGATCATTCCCGCGCTGGTCACCAAGGACGACCGT
>JAHWKS010000414.1 GCA_019347795.1 Planctomycetota bacterium
AACCCGTAGAAGGCGTTCCATGGAACGCCTTCGGCGTAGAAAGACAGCGGTCCCCGAACCGATGCGTCCTCTATTGGCGATTCTGATCTCCTTCCTCATCTTCGCGGCCGTGGGGAGCTACCTGCGGTTGGCGGAGGCGCTGCGGGTGGCGCAGGCGAAACTGGCGTCGCCGGAGGACGTAGAGGTCGTCGTTGAGGATGAGTTCGACCTCGAGATCACGCTCACCTTCGACGCCGGCGCCGACAACGCTTTCGCGCTGGCGCCGACGCAATCGGCGGCGGTGCTGGTGCGGTTCCGCAATCGCGAGGTGCTGCGCATCGACGAGCCGGTTCCGGCGGGAACGCCGCTGCGCGTGGAAGGTATTGGAGGCGTGGTGGAAGGCGCCAACGAGCTCTACGTCGAAGCCCATCCCGCAGCCCAGGGACTGCCGGTCGCCCACGCCGCCCGGGTGCGGGTGTTTCGCAACGGGGTCCCCATCGCCGAGAAGACGCTCTGGTCCGAGCCGGGCTTGCCGGTGACCGGCACGATCCGCATTGACGTGGGCGCCGCGTCCGACGATCACGAACATTAATCATCGTCGCCTTTCGTGAAAGGACGTGTTGACGCTGGGGCTACTAACGTGCTCAGCACGGAGCGAAAGCCGACACTATATTCGCCCATGGCCGGTCCGCTGCCGAAATCGAAGTTCGCCATCGAGGTCGAGAACCTCACCGTCAGCTATGGGCAGACGCTGGCGCTGTTGGATGTGTCGCTGAATATCGAGCCGGGGCGGCTGGTGGGGGTGATCGGCCCGAACGGCTCCGGGAAGTCCACGCTCATCAAGGCCATCCTCGGCTTCGTGCATCCCGACTTCGGTGGGGTGCGGCTCTTCGGCGAGCCGGCCGAGAAGGCCAAAGGGCGGGTCGCCTACGTCCCGCAGCGCGGTTCGGTCGATTGGGACTTCCCGATCACCGTGCGGGAGGTCGCGCTTATGGGACGTTACGGCCATGCTCCGTGGTGGCGAGACCTGCGGCGAAACGATCGGCGGCTGGCGGTAGAGGCGCTCAAGATGGTCCGCATGGAGGAGTTCGCCGACCGGCAGATTGGCCAGCTTTCCGGCGGACAGCAGCAGCGGGTGTTCATGGCCCGGGCGATGGCCCAAGGCGCCGAGATCCTTCTCCTGGATGAGCCGTTCGCCGGCGTAGACGCCGCCACCGAGCGAGCCATCCTCGATGTGCTGGAGCGGACCCGTGCCGCCGGCCGCACGCTGGTGGTGGTCCACCACGACCTGGCGACCGCCGCGGAATACTTCGACTCGATCATCCTTCTCAAGCAGCGTCTCTACGCCTACGGCCCGCCCGAGGCCGTGCTGCACCCGAACCTTCTCAGCGAAGTCTACGAAGGCACGGTCCGCGCCTTCGCGCACCTGGACCGCAACGGTGGGCAAACGCCGTAGTCTGGATGGCCCCGCGCTCCCCCCGCATTAGTCGGCGAGTCCCACCTGAGTGAAGGCGCCGGCGCCGCCGAAGTAAAGATGGGTGTTCTTTTCGTGCAAATAGGGCGCGTAGGATTTGAAGTCCGGAAGCGTGCGCTCCACGTCGTCGCTTGTGGGACCATCGTTATCGACGTCGATCGAGAAGGTCAGGCTGTCCCCCTGCTTTGCGATGGTCACGCGATGCACGCCTGTCTTTCGGACTTCTCCCACGGCGTTTCCTCCGCCGTCGCCGCCGCGGGAAATACGCACCACGCCTTTATGCTGTGCGTTCGGTGGGTGAATCTTCAGCTTGATGGATGCAGTTGGCTCGCCAAAGCCCGGTTCCGGCAGACCTTCTCCAAACCCGAAGAATAGAACTCCGTCATGTTCTGAGCTCTTGTAGACGACCTCGAACACAAAGTCTTTGGTCATGTAGTTACCGAGCCTGGTCCGCACATAGGTGGAGCCGGGAAGTCGCAGTCCATTTTTGTCGCTAATGACAGCGGCTCTCGGCGGTTCGAGAAAGGAAGGTAAGCGGTTTCGGCCGCCGAGGTCAAACAGCCGCCCGCTCTCTCTGGACCTATCTTCGCCGGCGTCGTCGATGGGCGCCGTCGAGGGAGCAATGTACTGTCCCATCCGCAGCTCCGCCGCCAGTTTTCCGAAGAATTCATCAAAGGCGTCGCGTCCGATCGATCCGCCCGCCACACGGAGCGGCCCAAGCACGCGCTGCAGGCTGACGTGCTGGTCCAGCCGCTTCTGAAGTTCGGCCGTCGTCATATCCAGCTCGGCGGCCGCGAGATCGGCGCCAAGCGACTCGCGAAAGCGGCGGGCCGTATTGAAGACGGGTTCGCCCTGAGCGGACAGCCGAGTAATACCCAACCGGCCCAGCGCCTCGGAAAAGCGCCGGCGGTCCTCGCCGATCAATTGCTGCAATTGGTCATCCGGCACATAGAGCGCGTCGACCGCGTCACGTTGATCGACGAAGGCTCGGGCGCTTGCGGCAACGTGAGGGCGTACTTCGTCCCGCTTGGGAATAATCCCCGCCGCGTGGCACCGCATGCACGAGATGCCGTTTACCACCGCGGCGTCAACCTGCGTCGTATCCTTCACAATGCTGGTGGGAGCTTTATCGAGGCGCTTGCTTTCTGCGTCGAAGACCATGTAAGCGAGCAGGCCATTCGGAAGCGAAAAAATCACCTCGCTGCCGTCGGCTTTAAAATCAAGCGGATGCACGAAGAAGTTTCGGTCTCCGGTGTTGCCAGCGAAGTCGTAGGATAGCCAGCACGCGCCGTCGGAGGTTCGGTGCCGCTCAATGATTCGCGGATGCTCTGACACCCCCGAATCCTGAAACCCCGCCCGCGCCGCGCGATCCTGCCGAATGTTCTGGGCGAAATCGATCCGCAGCAGGCTTTCCAACTCCTCCCGCGTCGGCGGCAGTTGGAGAATGGCGTGATAGAGCGGCGGACGCGAGGCCTCTGCTACGAACCAGTCGCCGTGCAGAAGAGGAATCTCGGCGCCGGCTCCACGTCGAACCTCGTCGGCGGCGCGGCCCGGATGGCGCACCCCATAAGGGTAGCGCGCAGCGATTTGACTCCACGTAGCAGCGCTCCATCGAAGGTCGCGCAGATCGATCCGGAAGAGCGTACTCACAGCATTAAGCGGCGCAGGCGATACCAACTCGCGTTCCCAGGAGAGGCTGTTGAGCAACTTCGCCAAAGCGAGCCGGAACGTTTGTAGTTCGTCCTCGGAAAGTCCGGCATTGTAGAGATGCGTAATCGAAAGGTATCGCATGTGCCGCCGGTCACGCTCATCCATCGCCTCCAGGTCTGCCTGAATGGTTTTTTGTAACTTTTCCACCGCGACGAAGGACCGCGGCTGCGGCGCCGCATCGTGGGGCGCCCCCTCCGCAATCCATTTTTTGAGCGCCGCCACTTCCTCGGTCGTCGGACGTGGCGTCTCTCCTTCCGGGGGCATCTCGCCGCCTTCAATGCGGCGCATAAGCGGCGAGTGGTCGGCTTCTCCGGCGATCACCTGCCCCTCGTCCACGAGGCGCTGCAGGTTAATCACGTAGTTCATTCCGCCTTCGTCCGACCCATCCTGGCCATGACACAAGTAGCAGTTCCGTTTGAGAACGTCCGCCGCCGTCGCAGCAAGCGACGGCGCATTGCGATTGCGAAGATACTGCTGATCCGCTTCACTAAGCAGCTCCGCACGGATGGCAATCACGTTTCCGTCTGTTTTTCTCAGCCGCGCGACGCCCGCTTGGAAGTCGACAAGCTCGGCCTCGACGGAGTATTTGCCGGAGCGGTCGGTCCACTTGCGCGCCTCCGCCTCAGAGAGGACAACGCCCAACGCAGTAGAGATAAAGGCAATGACGAGAAGGGGACGGCTCATGGACGACGCCTCTCTCAAAGGACGTGGATGGCCAAGCGCCTCAATGGATACATGGGATTTTAGCAACCACGTTCGTCGCCAACCACCGTTTGTCCGCGCCATGCCGCCATGACTCTTCTCAAGCAGCGGCCCCCCCGAGGCGGTGCTGCACCCGAAGCTTCTCAGCGAAGTCTACGAAGGCACGGTCCGCGCCTTCGCCCACCTGGAACGCGACGACGGGAGGGAAATGCGGTAGACGTCCGCCGTCAAATCGCCTCGAACGGAAACATCGGGCGCCGGCGGCGATGGAACGTGAGCCGGGTCATGTCGGCGGTCGTCACTCCCGGGGTGTTCACGCGGAGGAAGTGATCGCAAACTTCCTCATACGCGGCGATCGGCGCGTTGACCCCTTTGGCCGCGAGCAGGCGAAACGCCGCCGGGTCCAAGCCGCAGCTCCGGAGTTGCTCCAGGCTGAACGGGGCGGTGCGATTGGTCGTGAGCATGATCGTCATGCCGCGATCGCTGCGGACCACAGCCGTGCGGTCCATGTCGAAGTCGGTCCAACCGCCATGCCGGGCCTGCGTCTCGCGGAACTTTCCTTCGTGCAGACTGACGACGGCGAAATCCGCCTCCAGCGGCTCCCCGTGCAGCCGATCAGTCTTGCCTCCCACCGATAGCTTGAGATGGCTTCCGGCGCCGGCCACCTCGGCCGCTCCCACCGCCTCGGGATCGCAGAGACACACGAATGAATCGGCAATGCCTCGCTCATGGATTGCGCGGGCCAGGAGCGCGCCGTCGCCGGGCGAGCCGCCGCCGACGTTGTCTCCCATGTCCAACAGGCAGACTCTGCCGGGCATCGCCTGAGCCTGGTCCAAGGCCGGTTCGATTCCCAGATGCTCTCCGACGAACTCGCGGCGATGCTCCCACAGATACCCGCCCAGCTCATTGGCCAATCGCTGAGCCAGATTCCGATCGTCATCGGTCACGACGACCGTGGCGGATCCCATTTCCGCCACGTCGGCATAGGGAAAGCCCAGCAGGATGCTGTTGGAGCGCACGCCCGGCCGCGACAGAATCTCGTCGGCCATCTCGTAGAGCGGTTTGCACGGCCATTCCGACGTGCACTGCCTTTCGATATCCATCGCCATGGCCGGCATGGCGGCCGCTTGCGTGAGGCGGACTTCGCCGCGAAGCGAGCGGACCAACAGCCGGGCCGCCTCGCGTCCCCGCTCCCGCTGATCGACGTGCGGGTTTGTGCGGTAGGCGACCAGCGCGTCGGTCGCCTCGACCATCGCCTGCGACAGATCCGCATGCGAATCGAGCGTGGCGACGAGCGGCTTGTCGGGTCCCAGCCGCGTTCGCATCAGCGAAAGCCAATGGCCGTCGGCATCCGAGTGCGACTCGCTCACGGTGGCGCCGTGCGGGGCGGCAAGCAGACCGTCGAGCTCGCCCGCGCGGTCGAGGTCATCTTGCATCATCGCTAAGAGCGTCGCAAACGTCTCGGCGTCGATGGTGCCGTAGGGGGTCGCCCGGGCGGCGAAGATCGGCACGGCCTCGACGCCCGCCGCCTCCAGCTCTTCCAGGAAGCCGGCGGTCTCGTGGTGCGAACCCGCCAGCCGCCGCCGCACCTCTTCGCCGCGGGCGAGCAGGTTCTTCTCGAAATGCCGCAGCGTCGTCGGCCGCGAGATGAACGTGTTCGACTCGTGCAGAAAGGCAATCACACCGACCCGCATGAGAATCTCCAATCGGCCGACTTCGCGACCGGGTGGCTGGCGGCGGAGCGTAGCGACGCCCCAGCGAAAACGATGGAGTTGTGGAGTGTTGGAGTGTTGGAGTGTTGGAGTGTTGGAGTGTTGGAGTGTTGGAGTGTTGGAGTAATGCGGTTGTGGAGGAATCACAGATTCAACTCTTCCATGATTCTTGGTCAAATCCCATCACTCCATCACTCCATCACTCCATCACTCCATCACTCCATCACTCCATCA
>JAHWKS010000415.1 GCA_019347795.1 Planctomycetota bacterium
TATCGCTCCAACTGACCGCCCTTGAGCCGATACGGCTTCTCGCGATCTTCGAATCCGAGCGCGTCCGGGCACAGCACGACATAGCCTTCCCCCGCCAGGGCGACGCCGGTATGGTGCATGGGATTGCCGGCCAGTCCCGCCGGCTCGCTCTTTCCCAAATGCCACTGGCCGTTGTGTTGATGCCAGATGCAGACGCCCGGCGCCGGCCGATCGGCCGAAGCACTGTCGGGAATGAGCACAAAAGCCGGCACGCGGTCGTCCGGCTCCACCTCGTAGCTGACGCGCTCAATCCGATAGCCGTCGCAGGCGATCGTTTCTTCGATGCAGGCATTGAGCGGGCATGGCTCGGGCCAGGCGCCGCCCAAACATTCCAGGAGACGTTCGCGAAAGTCGATGGGAGTCATCGCCGGTATGCGGGAGAGGTTGCTGCCCGCCATCATAGTGCGGCGGCAGGCCGATGCAACAAGCAGGCGACGATCCGACTCACGCCGCGCGGCGAAGGGGAAGCGTCGCCGGCGATTCTTCCGCATTCTGGCGATCGCGGGCGAGCAGCAATCGCAACATCGCGAGTTGCCGCCGGGCGTCCTCCAACTGTGCCGGCAGCTCCAAGAGATCGTCCATCAGCGACGCCGGCGCCTCGACCGCTTCCCAAATCTCGCCGCACGCGCCGCAGTAGCGCTTCAGCCGCGCGACGCGCTGGCTTTCGAAGGCTGGATCGTCGCTCCAGCGGGCGTCATACGCCGGCGGCGCCGCGATCGCGTTCTGCGTCAAGCGTCGGCAATGCGGACACCAGCGGACGTGGGGCTCAGACATGCGAAGGCCATCGGGGGGCGGAGCACAGTAAGATCCAGGCGGGGCTTGCCCGGCCGCTATGCAGTCGGAGGGACTGTAGGGATATCGACCGGCGCCGCCGTCCCGCTCCGGCGGCACACGGGAAATCGGCGCCGAGCTCCTGCTTTGCCCAAACTGCCAGAATGCTGCGATATAATAACCTCCTGACCGCTTCCGGCGCCCGAGCCGCGTTTTGCCCGCGAGGAATTCCATGCAACCACTTCGCACCTTTATCGCGGTGGATATTTCTCCTTCGGTGGCGTCGAAGATCGGGAAGCTGGTCGCCGAGCTGCGCGGCGGCCCGGCGAAAGTCAAATGGACCCGCGAGACCAACATTCACCTGACGCTGCAGTTTCTGGGAGACGTGGAGCCGGAGCGAACGCCCGAGATCGCCGCCGCCGTCGCGGAGGCGGCCGCGGAGGTCGAGCCGTTTGAAGTTGTCTACCACGGCATCGGCGCCTTTCCCACTTTGGAGAGGCCGCGGACGTTGTGGATCGGCGTCGCGGACGGCCGCGAGGCGCTGTGCGAGCTGCAGGGGCGGATCGAGGCGGCGATGACCGAGCAGGGCTTTCGCCCCGAAGCGAGGCAATACCATCCGCACCTCACGCTGGGACGCGTGCGTCACAGCCGGCCCCGCGAGATCGCCCAGATGCTGGAAGGCCGGGAGGACTTCCACGCCGGCTCAAGCGACGTGTCCGAGGCCGTGCTATACTCCAGCGAACTCGGCCGCGAAGGCCCGACGTACACGGCCCTGGCGCGGGCGCCGCTGGGGGCGTGAAGAGAAGAAGGGAGTGTTGGAGTAATGGAGTAATGGAAGAAGACGCGCGACGGCAAGCATCCTCCATCACTCCATCACTCCATCACTCCATCACTCCATCACTCCATCTCTCCATTACCCCCTGAGATCGCACCCATGTCACGAACCACCCTTGTCGCTGCCGGCGGATTCGCCATTGCTTGTCTTGCCTTCCTCGCCGCGTCGTCCGGCGTGGGGCATCAGCAGGAGGGACTGCCGGGCGCGCGGGCGGCGATCGAAGCCGTGCGGTTTTCTTCGCTGCAGGAGGCGATTGATGCGCTGCCGGACGAGGGCGGCCTGGTGCGGCTGCCGCCGGGGAGGTTTGAGATCCAGGCGCCGCTGGTCATCAACAAAGGAGATGTGTGCCTGGAAGGGGCGGGAACGGCCACGCACATCGTCAACCAAAACGAGGAGGGTCAGCCGGCGCTGCACCTGGTGCATCCTGAGGGAGCACAGGAGCGAGCCAATAATCTGTGGCGCATCCGGCTGGCGAACTTCCGCATCACCGGCAATCCCCAGAGCGGGCACGGCGTGCTCGCGCAGCGGATCAACGAGATTTTCATCGACGGCGTCACCGTCAGCGAGCACGGCGGCGACGGCATTCGGCTCGATCAATGTTACGAGGACCCGCGCGTCTGCGACTCGCTCATCACGTACAACAAGGGCGTGGGGCTGAACCTCTTGGGCTGCCACGATATCGTCGTCTCGGCCAATCAATTCGAAGAGAACCAGGACGCCCTGCACTGCACCGACGGCTTCAACCTCACGATGACCGGCAACGCCCTGGACGATCATCTCGGGCACGGCGTCGTGATCGAGAATACGTACGGCTCGGTGGTGGCCGCCAACATGATCGAGGAGTGCCAGGGGACCGCGATCATCCTGGATCGCGACTGTTACGGCGTCGCCCTGAGTGCGAACGTGATCGCCCACAACGGCGCAGGCATCGATCTGCGCGACGCCTACGGCTGCTCGGTAAGCGCCAACGCGCTCACGATCATGAAGAGCGACGCCCTGCGGATCGGCCCCCAGAGCGGCCGGATCGCCGTGACCGGGAACAGCATCTCCAACAGCTACATCGGCGAAGGGAAGGTGCGCCGCGGAACCGGCGACCTCGCCGCCGCCGGCCTGGTTCTGGAGCAAACCTCCGACGTGGCGATCTCCGGGAACGCATTCTCCGGCGTGCGTCCCAAGGCCGTGCTGCTGGAGGGGGACGGCCCCTCGAGCCGCATATCGTTCGACGGGAACGTCCTCACCGACGCCGAGAGCGACCACGAGCAGCTCGAGAACTCAGCGATCGGCGACAACGTGGTGGAGAAGTGACGCGTTGAGGAGAGTCATTCCCCACGTAGCGCCTCGAGGAGGTGGTTCAGCTCGTCGTCCACGTCTTCGGGCTGCTGCACGGTGTGGGCGACTTCCTCGCGGAGCAGGTCGCGGTAGCGCCGCCGCAGGCGATGGGCCGCCACCTTCACGGCGCCCTCGCTCAGTCCCAGCGACTCGGCCGCCTCGGCGTACGCGAGCGTCTGGGCCGCGGCGGTGAGCACTCCCTTGAGCGCATGAAACAACGGACCGCGACCCTTCGCCGCGTAGTCCGCCTCCAGCCGCGCCAGCACGCGGTCCAGGAGCGCCAGCGCCCAGCGGCGTTGATAGACTCGCTCCGGCGTCCAATCATCCGCCGGCTCGCGAGAGAAGCGCTCCTCGCCGACGGTGAAGTCGAAGGAGATCGTCCGACGATCGCCGCCGCGCTTCTGCGCCCCTTCCCGCTGCCGCTCGTGGGCGAGGAACCGCTTGAACATCACCAGGAGAAAATTGCGGAACCGCCCGCGATCCGGATCGGCGGCGGCGAGATAATCCTTCTCCACCAGCCGCAGGAAAAACTCCTGCGTCAAATCCTGGGCCTCGGCCGGCTGCCTTCCGCTTCGCCGCACGTAGGCGTAGAGGGGATACCAGTAGGCCTCGCACAAACTCTCAAGGGCCCGCCGCACCTGCGGCGACGACCGCCGCCCCGCCTCCAGCACCAGGCTCCAATGCGTCGTCGCGAAACGAGGCGACGCCCGGCCGGGCGACTCAACAGCGGCTTGGTCGGTGGTCATAGTAATGTCGCAGCTTTCCGCTTCTTACACGACGCCGCAATCCTCAATCACAGGCGAGAAAAGCGCGACCGAGGAGAGCCGCACCCATCAAAATCAGGCTACCACCTCGGCCGGTCCGCAGCAACGTGCGCGGCAAAATTCTATGGCAGTCGGCCGCTGTCATTGTCGGCTTTCGCTCCACGAAAGGGCGTGCCCAGTGCGGAGCGAAAGCCGACAATCCTGCCGCACACGCAGCAAGCGAGCACTTTACAAGTCATGCGAGGCCGCCGTATTTTGGAGATATGGTCCGCAAACGCGCCTCGCTGCCTCACGCCCGCGCCGCCGTCCCCGTGAAAACCGCCGAACGGCCGAAGGCGAGGCGGTGGTTGATGCTGATCGGCGCCGGCGTGCTGACGGCGGCGATCGTTGCGGCTGCGCTGTTCCGGATGGCGCGCCTTCACAATGAGGTCGAGCAGACGACTCGAGCCGCCGCGGCCGCCTACGAGCGAGGCGATTACGCCGCCGCCGAAGTCCTGACAGCCCGCATCGTCGAGCGCGATCCTCAGCGCTGGGACGCCTGGCTGCTATCCGCCCATGCCGCGGCGGCCCAAGGCAAGATCGATGCGGCCCTGCGGCGATTGGAGCAAATCCCCGACAACGGAGAGCCGGACGCCGTGCAGGCCCGGTGCGATGCGGGGGACCTGTTGCTCTTGGAGCAGAAGCAAATCTCCGCCGCCGAAGAGCAGTACCGCCGGGCGCTGAAGCAGGACCCCGATTCGGTCGTCGCCAACGATCATCTCGCCTACGCCCTCGGGCTGAGCGCGCGGAATTGGGAGCAGATTCCCTATCGCCTGGCGATGATTCGGCTACAGAAGTTCCACTCGCTCCATTTGTACCTGCTCGCCCTGGGAGAAGCGGCGTTCGAGAACCCGGAGTTGGCGGACGAGCATCACAAGGCGGCGCCCGGCGATCCGGCCCCGCTTCTGGCCCTGGCCCGCTTCGCCGCGGAAGAACAGCAGTACGAGCGGGCGAAGGAGTTGCTGCATGAGGCGATTCGGCTGGACCCCTCGTTCATCGAGGCGCACGTCAAGCTGGGACGATTGCTCGCCGAGTTCGGCAACGTCGAGGAGTTCGCGCAGTGGCGAAAGCAAAGGCCCGAGGCGGCAAAGTCACACCCCGGCTATTGGCTCGCCGAGGGGCTTTGGCGGCAGCGGCAAGACGAGAAGCCGGCGGCTGCTCGCTGTTTTTGGGAGGCGGTGCGATTGGACCCCAATCACTCCCAGACCAATTATCAATTGGCGCGTCTCCTGCGCGAACTGGAGGGAGCGGAGGCGGCCAGGCCCTTTCTCGAGCGGGCGGAGAACCTCCAGGAATACCTCAACGCCGTCAAGACCGCCCACATGAAAGGCGGCCCGGAGCTCGCCCATATCGCCGCCAGGAAGGCGGAGGCGCTCGGACTTCGCTGGGAAGCGTATGGCTGGGCGACGCTCACGCTGGCCGAGAACCCCGCCTCCCCTTGGGCGACGGAGATGGCCGGCCGGCTCGTCACGCAGCTTCCCCGTCCGGCGGTCGCACGCGCCGTCCCCGCGGCCAATCCGGCGCTATCCGCCGATCTTTCGCAATATCCGCTGTCGGCCGACGTCGCTCAAGATTCGCAGCGGCCCGGCGCCCCGGACCAATCGCCGGCCGAGGCGGCCTCGACTTCAGCAATCAGGTTCCATGACGCGGCCGAAGAAGTCGGACTGCGCTTCTCCTATTTCAACAGCGGCGATGCGGCGGAGGGGATCGGCCGCATGTACGAATTCAGCGGCGGCGGCGCGGCCGTGCTCGACTACGATTGCGACGGGCGCCCCGATGTTTACTTCACCCAAGGCGCCGCCTGGCCCGTTCAGGCCGGGCAGCGCGATCACCTCGACCGCCTCTTCCGCAACCGCGGCGACGGCTTTGTGGAAGTCAGCGGGGCGGCGGGATTGCTGGAGGACGGCTTCAGCCAGGGGGTCGCCGTGGGCGATTTCGACAATGACGGCTTTCCCGACCTGTTGGTGGGCAACATCGGACGCAACCGCCTCTTCCACAACAACGGCGACGGCACGTTCTCCGACGTCT
>JAHWKS010000416.1 GCA_019347795.1 Planctomycetota bacterium
GGGCTCCATCACCGCTGGGTCGCTCTTGGTGTTGGCAGGCCTGGTGCGCGGCAAGTTGAGCGGCCTCACGATGGGGCTGATCGGCACCAGCTTGCTGCAGCGCGGCGTCACCGGCCATTGCTATTGCTACGAAGCTTTCGGAATCGACACCGCCGAGCACAACCCCGCCACCGCCGTTCCGGCCCGCGAGGGGGTAAAGGTCGAGAAGACGCTCACCATCAACTGCCCCGCCGAGAAGCTCTACAGCTTTTGGCGCGAGGTGGAGAACCTGCCGCGCGTGATGCGGCATTTGAAGAGCGTGGAATCGATCGATCGCGAGCGCTCGCACTGGGTCGCTGACGGCCCGCTGGGAATCGAGGTCCAGTGGGACGCCGAGGTGTTCCAGCAGCGCGAGAACGAGCTGATCGCGTGGCGGTCTTTGCCCGGCGGCGACATCGAAACCGCCGGCAGCGTGCACTTCCGGCCGCTGGGCGATCGCGGCACGGCGCTGGTGGTCTCGATGAAGTACAACCCGCCCGGCGGCAAGGCCGGCGCCAACGTCGCGTCGCTCCTCGGCAGCGGATTGGAGGATGAGATGGAGGACGATCTCCGCCGCTTCAAGAGCTTCATGGAGGCCGGCGAAACGCCCACCACCGAAGGTCAGCCCCACGGCCGCGCCTGACCCGGCGATCGCCCGTTCAACTCGCTCTCGCGATAAAGGAGTCTTACGATGAAGGCCGTCTGCTGGTACGGAAAACACGACGTGCGCGTGGAGCGCGTGCCCGATCCCCGCATTCTCAACCCGCGCGACGCCATCCTGCGGATCACCTCGACCGCCATCTGCGGGTCGGACCTGCACTTGTACAACGGCGTCATTCCCACGATGCAGAAGGGAGACATCCTCGGCCACGAGTTCATGGGGGAGGTGGTCGAGGTCGGTCCCGCAGTCGAGAACCTCAAGCAGGGCGATCGCGTCGTCGTGCCGTTCACCATCTCCTGCGGGCGGTGCTTCTTCTGCGCGCGGAAGCAATGGTCGCTGTGCGATAACTCGAATCCCAACGCCACGTGGGCGGAAAAATTGTACGGCTTTTCCGGTTCGGGGTTATTTGGCTACTCCCATCTATTTGGCGGCTACGCCGGCGGCCAAGCGGAGTTGGTGCGAGTGCCGTACGCCGACGTGGGACCTTGCAAGGTTCCGGAGGGGATGCCGGACGAGCAGGCGCTCTTCCTCTCCGACATTCTGCCCACCGGCTACATGGCCGCAGAGAATTGCGACATCCAGCCGGGCGACACCGTCGCGGTCTGGGGTTGCGGCCCGGTGGGGCAGTTCGCCATTCAAAGCGCCTGGTGGCTGGGGGCCGAGCGAGTGATCGCCATCGATCATGTCGCCGAGCGGCTGGAAATGGCGCGGCGGTTCGGCAAGGCCGAGACGCTGGACTTCGACGAAGTCGACGTCGCCTCGGCCCTGGTCGAGATGACCGGCGGCCTCGGTCCCGATGCGTGCATCGACGCGGTTGGGCTGGAGGCGCACGGGACCTCGCCCGACGCCATCTACGACCGCGTTAAGCAGGCGATGATGCTCGCCACCGATCGCCTTCACGCATTGCGGCAGGCGATCTACTGCTGCCGCAAAGGGGGAACGGTTTCCGTGCCCGGGGTATACGGCGGGTTTCTCGACAAGATGCCGTTCGGCGCCGCGTTCGCCAAGGGCTTGAAGATGGCGATGGGGCAGACGCACGTGCACCGCTACCTCACGCCGCTGATGGAGCGACTGCAAGGGAACGGCTCGGCGGGTTTCGATCCCACCTACATCATCACCCATCGCGTGCCGCTGGACGAGGCGCCGAGCGCCTACGAGACGTTCAACGACGCGAAGAATGAGTGCATCAAGGTGGTGCTGAAGCCGTGACAGGCCTTCTCTCTGTAGCGGAACCTGCTTCGCCGCAAGAGTGCAGCAATATCCGCAATGGCAAGCGTAGTGGCATACGCTACTGGCGTCTCTGCTGCATGGTGGTGCGGGCTGTCTCACCTCCTGGACTATTGGAAGCGTTGGTTCTCCGAGTCTCGGCCGCTCCGCGTGCCGCAATTTGTTAAGCAGCAGCAGCATCCGGCGCTGTGAACCCGGCATTCTTCGGCACGCGATTTTTTTGGCGCGCCGGTTGCTGATTCCGCACACGCTGCTTTCGCTGCCGTTCCCTTCCTTGCACAGGTCTTCAAGCATATATGCGCGCACTGATCACGGGTGGAGCCGGCTTCATTGGATCTCACATCGCCGACGAATTGCTGGACCACGGCTGGGAAGTGCGAGCAATAGACTGGCTCGATCCGCAAGTTCATGAAGAGCCGGGACGACGGCCGGAATACCTGAACCGGGACGTTGAGTTGCTGATCGGCGACGTGGGAGATGCTTCCCTCGTGAGCGATGCGCTCAGCGGCGTCGATGTCGTGTTCCACATGGCCGCGGCGGTCGGCGTGGGACAGAGCATGTATGAGATTCGCCGCTATACGCAGATCAACAACCTCGCTACGGCAACGCTCCTGGAAGCGCTGATCAAGCACCCGGTCCAGCGGCTGGTGGTCGCCTCGAGCATGAGCATCTACGGCGAAGGCGCGTATCGCGACGCGCAAGGCCGGATGCGGCTGGCCGTCCCCCGCACGCGTAACCAGATGCAGCGCGGCGAGTGGGAGTGCCTCGACGCCGACGGCAGTCCGCTGGCGCCGATTCCCACGCCGGAAACGAAAGTGGCGGAGCCGTCTTCGGTATACGCCCTCTCGAAGTACGATCAGGAGCGTCTCTGCCTGATCGTCGGCGGCGCCTACAACATCCCCACCGTGGCTTTGCGGTTGTTCAACGCCTACGGTCCGCGGCAGGCGCTTTCCAATCCCTACACGGGCGTGTTGGCGATCTTCGCCTCGTGTCTGTTGAACGGTAATCGGCCGAAGATCTTTGAGGACGGCTACCAGCGGCGCGACTTCGTGAGCGTCCACGACGTGGCCCGCGCTTGCCGGCTGGCGCTCGATGCGCCGGAGGCGCCGGGCGAGGTTATTAACGTCGGCAGCGGCCAGTCCTATACGGTGCGTGAGGTGGCGGAGGAGCTATCCAGGGCCGTGGGCGGCCGGCATATCGAGCCGATTATCACGAACCGCTATCGCACCGGGGATGTGCGACATTGCTTCGCCGACATTGAGAAGGCCCGGCGCCTGCTCGGATACGAGCCGCGCGTCACGCTGCCGGAGGGATTGCAGGAATTAGCGGCCTGGCTGGATGGAAAGATTGCGACGGATCGTACGGCATCTGCACACCGTGAACTCGCCGACCGAGGACTAACCGTATGAAACGGCAACGCAACGGCAATGGAAAACCGCGTCCGAATGCATCGCGCAGCCGCGCGCCGCTCGATCCCTTCCGCCCAGTGCTGATCACCGGCGGGGCAGGGTTCGTCGGCGTGAACGTGGCGGCCCATTGGGCGCGCCAGGGGCAGCCCGTGATGATCTTCGACAATCTCTCGCGTCCGGGAGTGCGGCGCAATCTCGACTGGCTCACCGGGCGTTACGGATCGTTGGTCGAGGTGGAGACGGCCGATATCCGCGATGAACGCGCCGTCCGACAAGCCGTGAGCTGCGCGTGCCGCATTTACCATTTCGCCGCGCAGGTGGCGGTGACCACCAGCTTCGCGGATCCGGCAAGCGATTTTGAGGTGAATGCCCGGGGGACGTTCAACGTGCTGGAAGCCGCCCGCCGCATGGCCGATCCGCCCCCGCTCCTTTTCACGTCCACGAATAAGGTCTATGGCAACCTGAAGCAGATGGAGCTGGTCGAGGGCGAGACGCGCTACACGCCTACCGACCGCGCCACCCGCGACCACGGCGCGGGGGAAGATCACCCGCTCGACTTCCACAGCCCGTACGGCTGTTCGAAAGGCGCCGCCGATCAATACGTGCTGGACTACGCCCGCTGCTATAACCTTCCGGCGGTGGTCTTCCGCATGAGCTGCATCTACGGTCCGCACCAGTGCGGGAATGAGGATCAAGGCTGGGTCGCGCACTTCCTCCTCTCGGCGCTGCGGGATGAGCCGATCTGCATCTACGGCGACGGCAAGCAAGTCCGCGATGTGCTGTTTGTGGAAGACCTGGTCGAGGCGATGACGGCTGCGCTGGACCAGATCGACGCCACCCGCGGCCGGGCGTTCAACATCGGCGGCGGTCCGGAGAACACGCTGAGCTTGCTGGAGTTACTGTACCTGATCGAAGACCTGGTCGGCCGGCGGCCCGAGGTGCGCTACGCGCCGTGGCGGAAGGGAGACCAGCGGTATTACGTCTCAGACATCCGCACGATGAAGTCGGCCACCGGCTGGCGGCCGCGCGTATCGCCGGAAGAAGGCGTCGAGCGGCTGTGCCGTTGGTTGGATGCGAATCGTCCCGCCGCCAGACCGGCCGTCGCCGCAGTCTGAGTATCCGCGCGCCACTCCAGGTATCACGTTCGGAGCAGCATGATCACAGGCGCCATGAAACGACGCCGCGACGCACGTCCGACGACCGCCGTGGGCCGGAGCGCGGTCGTCGCCGGACCGCGGGGAGTGCGGATCGAGGAGCGCGAGTTCCCCCCGCCGGGGCCGGGACAACTTCGCCTGCGAATGCACGGGTGCGGCGTGTGCGGCTCCAACCTGCCTGTCTGGGAGGGAAGGCCGTGGTTTGAGTATCCGCAGGCGCCGGGCGCCCCCGGACATGAAGGTTGGGGAGTTGTGGACGCGGTGGGCGAAGGCGTGTCCGGCTTCCGACCCGGCGACCGCGTCACGGCCCTCACGTATCACGCCTTCGCGGATTACGACTACGCAGACGCCGGCGCGGTGGTGAAACTTCCGCCGTCACTGGCCGAGGCGCCCGTGCCCGGCGAGCCGCTGGCCTGTGCGGTGAATGTGTTTCGCCGTTGTGAGATCGAAGCAGGACAAACGGTAGCAGTGGTGGGCGTCGGCTTCCTCGGCGCCTTGCTGGTGCAGCAAGCGGTCGAGGCCGGCGCCCGTGTGATTGCGCTTTCCCGGCGCCCGTACGCGTTGGAGGTTGCCCGGAAGTGCGGCGCCGAGGTCGCGTTGTCGAGCGAGTCGGCCGAGGCGACGCAGCAAGTCTCCGAGTTCACCGGCGGCGAAGGATGCGAGCGGGTGATCGAGGCCGTCGGAGTCCAAGCCTCGCTCGATCTGGCGTCTTCGCTCGTGCGGGCGCGCGGGAAGCTGATCATCGCCGGCTTTCACCAAGACGGCCCGCGCCAGGTGAACATGCAGGATTGGAACTGGCGCGGCATCGACGTCATCAATGCCCACGAGCGCGACCCGGCCGTCTACACCGATGGCATGCAGAAGGCGGTGGATGCACTCGCTGCCGGCCGCCTCCGCTTTGGCGAGTTGGGGATTCGCCACTTCGCCTTGGATGAATTCGCCGAGGCGCTGGAGTGCGCGGTGGGCCGCCCCGAGGGATTCCTGAAGTCGCTCATCTGGATGGAAGATCGGAGGCTGGCGTGAGAGTCCTAATGACCACCGACACGGTGGGCGGCGTCTGGACCTATTCGCTGGAGTTGGCCCGGGCCCTGGCGCCGTACGACGTGCAGCTGACCGACTCGGCGCCGGGCGCGCTGCCCGGTTTGTCGGCCCCGGCGGCCGCGCACTTCGTCGAGGCCGTCGCGCAGGCGGGCGGGCCGGGGGTGACCGCGAAGTACGGCTGGACCGACGTGGCCCGGTTCGCAGCGCTCGGCATCCCGGCGGTCAACTTCGGCCCCGGCGACCCGAACCTCGCGCACACCCGCGAGGAGCACGTCGAGACCGCGCGTATCACC
>JAHWKS010000417.1 GCA_019347795.1 Planctomycetota bacterium
GGCCGAGATGCGCGGCGAGGGCCTCGTATTTCCGCTGCGCGTAGCCTTCGACGCAGGGACAGGAAAGCGGCGCGGCGAGCGGGTCCATTACGACCATGGTCAACGGCGCCTCAGCGCGGCTCGCAGGCGCGGCAATCGCGAGGCCGAGAATCGCGATCGCGCCGCAAAGAAGGTTCGAAAGGCGGTGCATGGAATCGTCCTTGCTAGGGTCGCGGAAGAGGAAGGGGTATACAGCCGACAAGAGCCTACTCGCCGGCGGCGGGAGGCGCCGCTTTGCGCGTCATCAACACGATGTGGTTCCGCGTGATGTCGAGCATGTAGACCCGCTCGTTGTCGCCGGAGACGGCGATCGAGACGTTCTTGCAGCCGGGCACCAGCTTCACGTCTCCTATAAACTCCTTGAACTCACCGTCGGGGCCGAATCGCTTGATGCGACCCGTGGTGGACTCGGCGGTGAAGACGTCGCCTGCGGCGTTGAAGCAGACGTTCATCGGATTGCAGCAACTGGTGAACCCGCCCGCGCCGGTGCGGTCCCGCTCGCCCCAGGCGGTGAGCACCTCGCCGTCGGGCTTGAAGCAGGCCACGCGGTGCCGCGCATTCTCGGCCACGTAGACGCCGGAGCTGCAGGCCTGCACGTCCATCTGTCCGCAGCAGCCGCGGAGGTCGGAGACGATCACTTCGCCGCCGGCGAAGTCGGACCCCATCTTCCAGACCTCGAACGTGTAGCCGGTGATCGAGGGCGCGGCGATGTAGACGTGCTCGTCGTCAGCGCTGATCGACGAGACGCGCAGCTTCTGCTGGGTGATGGCGGCGACCCGGCGGTCGATCGCCTCCTGGCTGATCTCCGGCTCGCGCTGCTCGCCCTGCGCCGCGAGCCGATCCTCGTAGCGCTTGATGTAGTCCGGCAGAATCTTCAGGACCTGCTTCTCTTGCGCGTTGAGCTCCTCTTTCTCCTGCTTGGCTTCAAGCTGCGCAAGCATGCTCTTGTACGCTTGAACCTGCGCGGCGAGGTTTCCCGTGGATCGCTGCAAATTGGCCTTGGCTTGCTCGCGCAGCTTCTCGGTGTTCTCCCGCAAGGCGGCGGCGTGCGGCGAGTCGGCCTGCTGCAGCACCTTTCCCTCGGGCGACAGGCGGAACAGCCGGCCTTGCCCGGCCACCAGCACCGTCCCGTCCGGGGCGACGTTGATCGCCTCGGGCTTCACGTCGATCTTCCAGGACGTGACGTGCTCCCCCTCGCCGTTCATCACCCGCACTTCGCCCGGCCCTTCCCCACAGGCCGCGAGGATTTGCCCCTGGCGGTCCAGGCAGAAGGCGTTCATTTTGGCCGTCTGGGGAACTTCGATGATGGCCGTCTGCTGGTGGGTCGCTTGCTCATCGATGTTGGCCACCGGCTCGGCCGCGACCGTAGAAACCGCCAAAGCCGAGAGGACCGCCAGCAGAGAGCCGGCCGAGACAAGAAGGGCGCGCATCAGGAATCTCCCTAAGAAAAAGAAACGCACGAACCCCTGGTCGGCGTCGTTATTATGGCGGCCTGGCGCCGGTTAGGCAAATATTTTTTGTGCGGCGCGCCGTAGCGCCGGCAACGGGGACAGGCGGGGAACAGGCGGGGAACAGGCGGGCCGCCCGTTTTACGGGAAGAGTCAGAGCTCCTCTTCGCCGTGGAAGTCTGTTTCGCGGAGGCGGTCGCCGCGTTCGGCGCGGGCGCCAAGCGTCTCGGCGTCGCTTTGGGCCGCGGTGGCTTCCCGCAGTCCGCCCCAAGGGGCCGAAGACAGCTCGCGATTCCACAGCATCTGCAATTGGTGGGGCGTCTCGGCCTGGTCCTCCAAAGGGAACCTGCAGAGGCGGCCGAGTTGGGTCAGGCTGGCGAGCTGGAAGCGATGATAGTTGTAGAGCTCGTCCTCGTTGACGAACACCGACTCGTGATCGCGGCCGCCGGCCTCGTCGAGACCCGCCACGACGACCCGGAAATAGTGGCGAAAGCCACGCCGCTGCGGATAAATGGATTGGATGCGCATCATCATCGCTCTTCCGGCGGAGTGAAAATTCTAGGCAGGGCGCCGGTCCGCGGCCGCGGCGCCGGGGTTGAATGGTGCAGAAACGCAAAAACGCCGCAGTTTCGGCACGTCACCCCTTTGGCGCCTCTCCCGTGGACATTCAAACCTTAAAGTCATTCGTGGCCCACCCGCTAGTGGCCATTTTCGCTTTGCTGGTCGCCCCGATCGGGTTCTACCATTGGACCCAAACGGCGCAGTCGGAGCAAGGCTCGGCCGTTGGCGCCCGGCGAGGCGGGACGGCGGATTCACCCGCCGCGGCGTCGGCAAGCGTTGATGCCGCCGACGAAGATAAGATCGTCGGCGTCCCCGGCGTTCGACCCGCCAGTTATCGCTCGGCGGCGGAGGCGGGGCTCCGCGACACCGAGCCGGTCATCGGCGTGATCGTCAACGGGAAGGCCCGCGCGTATCAAATCAACTCGATGTGCAGCCTGCAGACGTGCCTGGTGAACGATACAGTGGCCGGCCGTGCGATTTCCGTGCTCTACGCCGCGGAAGTCGGCTCGCCGCGGGTGCTCACCGATGAACAGGATTTGCCGGGGGAGGCGCTCCCGCTGGGCATTCACGGCATCGTGCAGGGGAGCTTGTATGTGTCCTACCAAGGCCGCAACCGATTTTTCGACGGCACGCTGCGCGGTCTGGCCGATCACCCGTTTGCCCACTGCTCGTGGAAAACGTGGCGAGCCGCCTATCCGGACACCGACGTGTACCGGGCCGAGGCGCCGCCGGTCGGTTCGCCGCCGGACGCGTGATTCTACCGAAATCCCATGCGGCGGATGTGCGGTGTTGTCGGCGTTGGATCGCGGACGCGCCGCTTCCTTTCGCGGCGCCGTTCGCTGGTGCGCCTGTGCGACGCTACTACCCCAGGTCGCCGTTCAGGCCGGCGAAGTGCTCGGTGAGAAAAGTTCGAAGGTCGCCGCGATCCAGGTCGTCGAGGGTGCGGAAGCGGAGCTTTACCAGGTCGCGGTCTTCGCGGGCGCCGTCTACCGCGCGGTCGCAGCCGAGGTCGGTGATTCGGCCGAGGGCCGTCTTACCCTTGGGGCCGGTGAGGACGAGGTTGAGGCACTCGGTCTTTTTCGTCTGGATGCTGGCCCACGGCTCGCGGCGGCCGGCGGGGATGTAGTGCACCAGTTGCTGATTGCTCCAAAGGAACTCACCCTCAGGGGCGGCTTCCATGAGCAGGTCGAGCAGGTCCTCCAGCACCTCGGCGTCCCAGCGAATCGTGCGGCCGGGCGGGAAGCCTTTGCGCGAGAGGTGCCAGACCCGGCCGAGCTTCTTCCACGGCATGTGGTCTTCGATGCTCGCCTCCTTTCGCTCGGCGATTTTGCCGAAGGCGGCGACGGCCCGCTCGAGAAAGCTCCAGAACTCGGGGCGATCGATCTCGTCGAGGGCATGGGCGGCGATCTGCACTTCCTGCCACGGGCCGCGGAGGTTTTTCACCTTCACCCGCGGCTCGTTGCTGTACGCTTCGACCGCGTGCAGCTCGTTGAGCGTCTTGAGCGGCAGGGCGCTCCGAAGCTGGTCGCGCTTAAACGTGTTGCGGGCGACGCGGAACTTCAGCTTCACCAGCCACGTCTCGGCGGTGATGGCGTGGAAGAACCAGCCGTCGCTCTTGGTCTCCGCGGCGATCTCCACGACGCTGCGGTTGTTCCAGTCGGTGGGGCTGAACTCGCCCAGCTCGTGAATCCGATCGATCACCCGCTCCAGGATGCGGCCGTCCCATTTGACCGGCTGCCCCCGGCGATCCACGCGATCGTGCGCATGCCAGCGGCGGCCGTCCACCTCCCAGGGCATCTTCACCTCGCGGCCGACCTCGGTGATGTCGAGATCACCGGTTTTCGTCTCCTCGGCGGCGGCGAAGTCGTGCAGCTTGCGACGCTCATGCGGTCCGGCGGCGAGCACCGGCGCAAGCGCCTCGCCGGTGTGCGAGCGAAGCAAAGTAGTAGGCACACTCCGTGTGCCGTTCTTTTCTTCGTCGGACGGCGCTTCGGACGGCACACGGAGTGTGCCTACTACTTTTTGCGCATGCGCGACGACATCTTCCGGCGTTCCGGCCACCACCACCATGCCCCCCGCTTCGCCCGCCTCGGGACCGATGTCGAGGATCCAATCGGCCTGCTTGATGACGTCGAGGTTGTGCTCGATCACCACCACCGTGTTCCCCAGATCGACCAGCCGGTGTAGCACCTCGAGTAGCTTCCGCAGGTCCTCGAAGTGCAGACCGGTGGTCGGCTCATCGAGCAGGTAGAGGGTGCGGCCGGTGTCGGGGCGCGACAGTTCGGCGGCCAGCTTCACCCGCTGCGCCTCGCCGCCGGAGAGCGTGGGCGCCGGTTGACCGAGCGTGAGGTAATCGAGCCCCACGTCGCAGAGCGTTTGCAGGATGCGGCGAATCTTGGGGATGTTGCGGAACAGCTCGACCGCGTCGCCGCACGTCATGTCCAGCACATCGGCGATGGAGCGGCCCTTGTACCCGACCGCCAGCGTCTCATTATTGTATCGCTTTCCGCGGCAGGAGTCGCACTCGACCCACACGTCGGGGAGGAAGTGCATCTCGATGCACTTCTGGCCCATCCCTTCGCACTCCTCGCACCGCCCGCCGGGGACGTTGAAGCTGAACCGCCGCGGCGAGTAGCCCCGCACCTTCGCCTCGGGAAGCTGGGCGAACAACAGGCGGATCAACTCGAAGACGCCGGTGTACGTGGCCGGGTTGGACGAAGGCGAGTTGCCCAGCGGCTGCTGATCGACGCGGATCACCTTGTTGATGTGCTCGATCCCGCGAATCTCATCATGGGCGCCGGGAATGGTGGCCGCCCGGTGCAGCGTGCGGGCCAGCGAGCGATAGAGCACGTCGTCGATGAGCGAGCTCTTGCCGCTGCCGCTGGGACCGGTCACCGCCGTGAGCGTTCCCAGGGGGATGCGGGCGGTGACGTTGCGGAGATTGTTTTGGCGGGCGCCGACGATTTCGAGCCAGTCCAGAGTGGGCGATTCGCGACGGGGTCGGGAGTCTTTTTCGGTCGAATCGGTATCCAAGCGGGAAGACGTCTGGCCGAAAAAGACTCCCGACCCCTTCATTCGCCGATTCGTGGGAACCGGGATGCCCTGCTTGCCGTTGAGGAAGGGGCCGGTGATCGAGGTTTTCTTGCGGGCGATCTGCTTGGGCTTGCCCTCGGCGACAATCGTTCCGCCGTGCCGGCCGGCGCCGGGACCGAAGTCGCAGAGATAATCGGCGCCTTCGATCACCTCGCGATCGTGCTCGACCACGATCAGCGTGTTCCCCAGGTCCCGCAGCTTGTGGAGCGCCTTCAAGAGCCGGGTGTTGTCGCGGGGATGAAGACCGATCGTCGGCTCATCGAGCACGTACAAGACGCCACACAGGCCGCTGCCGAGTTGGCTGGCCAGGCGAATCCGCTGCGCCTCGCCGTTGGAGAGCGAAGCGGCCGTGCGCGAGAGCGAAAGGTAGGAGAGCCCCACGTCGTTGAGGAACTGCACCCGCGACACGACTTCGCGGACCAGCTCGCCCGCGATCTTCTGCTCGCGGGCCGAGAGGTTCCACTTCTCGACCTCGGCCTGCAACTCGCCCAGCGGCAGCCGTCCCAGATCGTCGAGCGACTTCTCGCGGAACCGCACCGCGCCGGCGTCGTCGCGGAGCCGGCTGCCGCCGCAAGCGGAGCATTCCACCTCATCGACGAATCGCTCCAGCCGGGCGCGGAACATAGGCGAGAGCCGCGAAGCTTCCTCCAGCGCCGGATA
>JAHWKS010000418.1 GCA_019347795.1 Planctomycetota bacterium
CTCCCTGGATTCATGGCTGCCATGATTGGCGGCCGCGATCGGGCTATAATTATGAGGCAGGGGCGTTACGGGAGACGCTAATGTCGCAGTCGATCAAATACCAGCATCTCTGGCCGAAGGCTGGCTCCAACTATCGACAACTCTTCGTTGGTGGGCGGATTCGTGCGGAGGTGCTCTATCGACAGACGATCGGCGAAGAGCCGTTGACTCCCGAAGAGGTCGCTGCCGATTATCATCTTCCCCTCGACGCGGTCTTGGAAGCGATCGAGTATTGCCGCAACCATAAACAGTTGCTCGACGCGGAGCGCGCCGAGGAAGAAGCGAGCATCCAGGCTCGCGGCCTTGACCACTGGCCGCACGCGCCCCGCGACGCCGGATGAACCTCTACCTGGACGACGACAGCGCCAGCGCTCGGCTCGCAGCGGTGCTGAGGAGCGCGGGACACAGCGTCTCCGTCCCGGCCGATTTTCAGCTTACGGGCGCCTCGGACCCGCGCCACTTGAGTTGTGCGGCGCAGCGCGACCTGACGCTCCTGACGCGCAACTACCAGGACTTTTTCGACCTGCACGAATTAGTTCAAACCACGGGCGGCCGGCATTCGGGCATCCTGGTCGTACGCCTGGACAACGATCCAAGTCGCGACATGAAAGCTCGCGACATCGTCCGGGCCCTCGCGAACCTGGAGCAAGCAGGCGTCCCCATCGCGAATGAGTTTCACATACTGAACCACTGGCGTTAATCAGGCCCGCCCCCGCGCGACCCCAGCCCGTGAAATCCAACGCCTTCCGCATCGCCCGCGGCCGGGAACCGCCGGTTCTCGGAATCGCCGCCCCCGCCTGGGCTCCGTCTTCGTCCCGCAGGGACGCGCGAAAATAGCCCACCGATTTATCGGTGGGGACGCGGAATCATTTTCGCCGATTGTTCAAGTCCCGTAGGGACGGCTGACCCAATTGCGGCGAAGGACGGCCGATGCGTGGGCGGAATCGCGGCGCCCGATCATTCGTCCCTCCGGGACTATGGCATGATTCCATTATCGCGTCCCGATCACCCACCGATGAATCGGTGGGCTATTGTCGCGCACGTCCCTCCGGGACGGCGATTCGAGACCTATCGCTCAGGAGAACCCGGCCGCCGAGATTCGACCCCCCCCCCGTCCGCGTCGCCCGGGGCCGGGAACCGCCGATTCTCAAAATCCTCGCCCCGCCGACGAATCGGTTCTTGAGCAAATTATTGTCTTTTCTAGTTATGGTTCGGCGTAAATTTGCCTTTTAGACAGATAGCTAAGATAGCGGACGTGAATATTTGCCGGAAAAACCGTTGACTCGGGGGCTAAACGTGGATAGAATAGCTAGCGCGACATTTCACTACTTTAATTACGGAGGCTGATCATGCTGTCCCAGACTCTTCCCTCTCGCTACGAGGACGGTACGGTGGACATTTCGAAGGTTAAGCGGGCGTATGCGGAAAACGACCTCCTGCGTGAGACTATCCGGTGCCTCGCCGCTCGTCAGCGCGACCCGAGGAACGGCGAGACGAAGGCGCAGAATCTTCAATCAGACCTGGCGATTCGGGGCATTAACGCGACGCTGGACGAAGTCCTCGACGTTTTGATGCAGCTCGACGAACTGGAATGTGGCGACTTTCAGCGAGGGCGGCCGAAGGAACGTTCGCGATTGCTTTGGAATGTTTCCGCAAGGGAGATGGCGTCCACCGTCGTCGAGGCTGCGGGCGACGAATGGGATACAGAAAGTGAAAACGAGGAGGAAGATGTCCAGATGGAAACCCATTACTTTCCGGTGCGAAAAGGCGTCCAGCTTGAATTGCAGCTTCGCGCCGACATGACAGCGGCGGAACTGGACAATCTGGCCGATTTCGTTAAGATCGTCGCGGCGTCGCGGCGAGTTAACCGGGGCGAGTAACCGAAAGCGGCCGAGTTTGCCGATTGGGGATTATCGAGTTTACGACCGTGCTGGTGTCAAAATGACCGCCGGCCCGGAGGATAGGCCGCTAACCCGCATTGCCCGCGGCCGGGAACCGCCGATTCTTGGAATCCCCCTTCGTCGCCGACAGTGTTCCTGGAATCCTTATTGATTGCCAGTGCAAATCATACGCGCTCGTCAAATTCATCCATCAACCCGCCTTGAAAGTTGCGGTAGTAGCGCTCGAGTCGCTCGAAATGGGCGTGCAGCGATCGACGGAGGTGCGTCTTGTCGTACGTTTCCAAAATGTAGTCCAGCAACGAGGCGACTTGCTGAGCTTGACGCGGGAAACGCCTGCGAGGCTCCTGACGCAATCTGATCTCGTCATCGGCAAGAACCTTTAGCGACACGCGTTCTGGGATCGCAACTTCGCCCTGGGGCTTTGGGGGAACGGTTCCGTTCATCAACCGTGAGACGTTGTCGAATTGGTGAAACAACGCCGCTTCCACCAAGTCAATCTGATCGGGACCGGGCACGGGCCAAGCCCAGACGAATGCTACTTCCCAAACGTCGATTTGGCGGTTAGCGATAACGTCGCTCCGCGCGCTCGTGAGATGGCGTCGGACGCGAGCGCGAATTCCATCCGTTGACTGGCCGACGTAGATGGGGACCTCGTCCAAGTCACAGAGCGCGTAGACGCCGACCGAACTGGTCAAGGGATCGAAGCTGTTTATGCCTGAATCGCTGGACGTCCATTCTTTCCAGCATATTCGCATTGGCCGGACTCCGCGACTTCCAAAACGGGGCCGAGGTAGTTTTTCGCGATCCAGGTAATGACATCGACGCAAACGGCGTCGCCGAATCCGAAGAGGGCCTGGTTCAACGTTGCATTGATTCGGAAGCCATCGGCGCCCATCAACGCGGCGCACTCTTGAGCAGAAAGTAATCGCGCGTCCACTCGGCCGCGTCCAGCACGCATCAAGATTTGGCGACCACTGCCGCCCTTCGGAGTGCGAAGGCACCCCGCAATTCCATCGGTCCGCAATTCGGCCATCGATCGTTTCGATCCGTCCGGTTGGGGACGGACTCGGCGGAAGGCCGTTGCATAATGGTACCGCGATGCGTTCCGGTGCTTGTCGATCCACGCCTGATGCCGGGGGAACATCTGGTTGTAAAGGTACTCCACTCGTTCGTGACTCCACCAATCCGGATGACCGATGGGAAGGCCAGTGATGATGCTTCGAAGCGTGCGCAGCTCAACAACCGGATCCGGCAGATTGCGGATGCCCCAGCGTATCGATCGGGCGTGGGCGTTAATGAACGATGCCAACTTCGCTGGGCGGATTCGGGACTCTTCGATTGGAATCGACATTTCGTCGGATGTAATCTTTTCCGATTGACATACCACGAACAACCGCGGACGACTTTGCGGAACAAACCAGCGAGCATCCATAATAAACGGATCGACCTTGTACCCAATCCGATTCATCGCCTGCATCGCGTCCTTAAAATCCTTGCCATGATGGGACGTCAAAAATCCGACGACGTTCTCCAAGAGCACCAATGCAGGACGCCGTCGTGGATTCATTTCATCGAGCACGCGATGAAATCCCCAGAAGGCAGAGGATTCTCCGCTACGAATTCCAGCACGACCGCCAGCAACAGACAGGTCGGTGCACGGAAACGAGGCCGTCGCCAAATGGACGTCTGGGATATTTGCCGCCGGAAGCACATGAACGTCAGAGGGGTCGACAGCGTGGGGATCGCAGCGATAGTGCCCGACGTAAATCTGCCGCTTCACCTCGTCGAGATCATTCGCGAACGCGCACATCCATCGTTGATCTGCCCTTTCAAGCCCGAAGCGGACCAGCCCAATTCCAGCGAAAAACTCGGCGAACTTCCACACATTGCTTCGTTGCGTCGCGCGTTCCAACATTGTTTTGTTACGTGGCATACTTCACGCAAGAATAACGAGTGGTTGCTGAAACAGAATCCGTCTCCGTTACGTCGGACCATCGCCAGGCAATGCGTGACCGTTAAAAAACGGTCTCACATCGGAGGGCACCACGAGTCCATAGAAGTAGCTGAATCGATAAAAAGCCATCAGACAGATCATCATGTCTGCGTTCCGACTGTCGCGCCTATAACGGCATGCGAACACGTCATCGCCAAACCCAACCCATGGCCCGAGAGATTCGAAAATCCCGCAAAGCCCGGCGTTGATCAACGCTTGTGCCCGGCCGACCCGAATCCTGCAATCCTGTGGTACCAGACGCTTCTGGCTTTCGCAAAAAATCCCTTTAACAACCTTCTGAAGAACGCGTTCCATTCTCGACCATTCCACATCGAAACAGGGACGTTCTCCGACGTAAATCCCAGCTGGCGTAACCGCGGCGCGAAGTCCAAGGTTCTTGAACGTCTTGGATGCTTTGCGCGGAGCTCGCTCGATGGTACGTCGAAGAGGCCCATTCACTACTGCTCGCGCCTCGGGGTGCCGATCGATGCTTTCCTGCGACAACAAAACGTCCCTGAAATACTCGTCATCTTGTGAGCAAGCGCCGTTACACGCGACATGGGCCCAGTGGGACTTGGTGAAACGCGGCCTTGCGCCACTCCAGAGATTTCTCGGGACAAAGTGCTCCCTATTCATTTTCCCAAGCTCGGGGCCGCCGCCGCAAAACATGCATAATTTCAGGCGACTCACGGCAAGACATCCTTTACGACCGGGCGAATCTCGCCGAATTTAGCAGCAACTGCGGTACGACGCTTCAAATCGCTTTACGTTTTCGGGGTACTTTAAGCACTCGTCAACAAATCCGCGAAAGTACCGGATTGTCTCGTCAAGAAACTTGTCAAAGGAGGGCACGACAATGACCGCCTTCTGCGGTCGGTTAGCTTCCTCGATATTCGGCAACCGGCTCCCGCGTGACTCAAGCCAGCGACTGTCAATGACATAGCAAGGGAAACGTTGGCCACAGGCATCTTCGTAGGTGAGATCATTCTCGGACGCTGCGCAAGAGCAATCGCCGCCGCAGTCGTCTTCAAAAAGGACGATTGGATGATGCAGGGTCAGGAATCTCAGTCGGTGTTTTGCCCAGCAATTCGCCCACATGCAAAGATGCTTCGGCGGCTTTGCCAAACGGATTTCCAACAGTCCTGCCACATCCTTCAGTTGGCCGACGAACTCAGAAAGGAGTATCAGGTACAGTCTTGCAAATTGTGTCGGATCATCCGTGTAGCACTGGTTCCCTAGGAAAGCCCCAATCTCATTGGCTTCGCGAGCGAGCGAGCAAGGCACGCTCAGGTGTTCGTTACACGAACGACATCCGTGATATATCTCGCATGCCCACGAGCGCCCGCGCGAACGCGGACCATGTCCGGTAGCCATAGTCCAGGTTTCATATAGCCGCACTCGAACGGCGTCAAGCCAATCGCGATCGTCTTCAATCCCAATAAACTGGTCCAAATCTTTTGCGCGAATCATGTTTCACTCCGCGACGAATGCACTCCTCGGAAATGGACAAACGCGGATTTTATTAGGTTCACTCGTCAACGTGATCTCGCATCACGAACATCCCATCGAGTTCCCGCAGTTGTAGCACAAGTAGCAGTTGCCGTTTCTTACGGTAATCGCGCCGCAGTTGTCGCAGGCGGGGGCGTCGCTTTGGAAACTGGCGAATTGGTGGCTGCGTTCTTGGACGCCGGCGGTTTCGCCCAGGTAGGCGACGCCGGCGCGGTGCAGGAGGGCGGCGTCGATCGAGCCGTTGCCGGATTTGCCGTTGGCGTGGCGGTTGGTGTCGGCGCCGGGGTGGCTGGCGGTGGAGCGGAGCGACGCCCCAGCGGGTTCGCCGGCGTTCTGGGGCGTCGAAGACTCCGCCC
>JAHWKS010000419.1 GCA_019347795.1 Planctomycetota bacterium
CGCCGGCAACAGCGGCGAGGGGAACGGCGCCGCGGAGGACGTGCTGGACTCGCCCATCGAGCGGGTGATGGTCAAGAACCCCGTCACCCTCTCCCGGACCGACACCGTCGGCAAAGCCATCACGATGATGTCTTCGGGCGGGTACCGCCGCCTGCCGATCACCGACGAGGACGGCCGTCCGGTGGGAACGATCAAGACCCCCGGCATCCTGCATTACCTGGCCGAGCACTTCCCCAAGGTGGTTTACAACCTGCCTCCCACGCCGCATCACACCCAGCAAACTCGAGAAGGCGCATAGCCGTAGAACGGTTATATCGGCGCTCGCGCGGCAAACGAAAAAGCCGAAACCTGGACCACAAGACGAGGCCGAACCGAAAGAATAACTATAGAGGGACGCCATTGTCGCCTTTCGCTCCGCGAAAGGACGTATCCCCAAAGCGTGCTTTCGTTCCAGCGAACGGCGACATTCATGCCGGCCTGGCAGCCCGGTTTGCGGTTTCCTCTCCATCGCCTCACCATCCCACCTTTCGCGATAATAGAGTCCCTATCTTCCCCGAAATGTCCACCACAACACACTCGGAAGCCGCCCGTGGCGCCAAACAAGTCATTCAATTAGAAGACGCCACGGTGCGGCTGGCCGGAGACTCCGGCGACGGAATGCAGCTCGCCGGAATGCAATTGACCAACACCTCGGCTCTGGCCGGGAACGATATCGCTACGTTCCCCGACTTCCCGGCCGAGATCCGCGCTCCCCGCGGCACGCTGGCCGGGGTGAGCGGCTTTCAGTTGCACTTCGCCTCGGCCGACATCTACACCCCCGGCGACCGGCTCAATGCCCTGGTGGCGATGAATCCGGCGGCCTTGAAGACGAACCTCGACGACCTGGAGCCCAACGGGATCCTGATCGTCAACGAGGACGCCTTCGACACGAAGAGCCTCAAGCTGGCCCACTACGAGAACAACCCCCTGGAGAGCGAGGGATTGGGCGACCGGTTTCGCCTGATCCGCGTGAAGATGACCAAGCTCACGCGGGACGCCGTGTCTGAACTGGGGCTGAGCGTCAAAGAGTCCGATCGCTGCCGCAACTTCTTCGCCATGGGCCTGTTGTACTGGCTCTACGGGCGGAGCATGGAGCCCACGCTGCGGTTCATCGACGCCAAGTTCGGCAAGATGCCCGACGTGGCCGAGGCCAACCGCCGGGCGCTCAAGGCGGGCTACCACTACGGCGAGACGACGGAAGCGTTCGTCTACACCTACACGGTCGATCGCGCGAAGCTGCCGCGGGGCACGTACAACAACGTGACCGGCAACCAGGTGCTCGCCTGGGGATTGATCACGGCGGCCAAGATGAGCGGGAAGGATCTTTTCCTCGGCTCCTACCCGATCACGCCCGCCAGCGACATTCTGCACGAGCTGAGCCGGTACAAGCACTTCGGCGTGCGCACTTTTCAGGCCGAGGATGAGATCGCCGCGGTCTGCTCGGCCATCGGCGCCGCGTTCGGCGGGTCGATGGCGATCACCACCTCCAGCGGACCAGGCATCTGCCTCAAGAGCGAGGGGATGGGCCTGGCGATGATCCTCGAGCTGCCGATGTTGGTGATCGACATCCAGCGCGGCGGCCCCAGCACGGGCCTGCCCACCAAGACCGAGCAGGCGGACCTCTTGCAGGTGATGTACGGCCGGAATGGCGAGTCCCCCTTGCCGGTAATCGCCGCCCGCAGCCCAGCCGACTGTTTTGAGGTGGCCCAGGAGGCGTGGCGGATCGCCACCCGGTTCATGGTTCCCGTGATCCTGCTTTCCGACGGCTACATCGCCAACGGCTCCGAGCCCTGGCGAATTCCGGATGTGAGCGAGCTGAACAAGATCGCGATCGAGCATCCCGTCGGCAGAGAAGGCGAGAACGGCGAGCCGTTCCTCCCCTACAAGCGGAATGAGCGGCTGTCCCGCCCGTGGGCCCTTCCCGGCACGCCGGGATTGATGCACCGCATCGGCGGACTGGAGAAGCAGGACGTGACCGGCAACGTGAGCTACGACCCGGAGAACCACCAGCACATGGTGAACGTCCGGGCGCAGAAGGTGGCGAACATCGCCGAGGACATTCCGCCGCAAGCGGTGGCCGGTCCCGAGAACGGCGACTTGCTTGTCCTGAGCTGGGGCGGCACCTACGGCGCCTGCACAGCCGCCACGCAGCGCTGCCGGGCTGAAGGGCTCTCGGTCGCCCACGCCCACCTGCGGTACCTCAACCCGTTCCCGCGGAACCTGGAGAAGATCCTCCGCAGCTACAAGACCGTGCTGATTCCCGAACTGAACATGGGCCAGCTTCGCTCGATGATCCGCTCCAAGTACCTCGTGGACGCCAAGGGCCTGAATAAAGTGCAAGGCAAGCCGTTCAGCGTGGTCGAAGTGATGGAGAAGATCCGCGAACTGGCCGCGTAATCAGAAATTGCAAATTGCAATTAGCACGTAAATCGAAACCTTTCCTATAGATCCCAAATGGCAACTGAGCTTCCTGTTCTTACCGCACAAGACTTCGCCAGCGATCAAGACGTCCGCTGGTGCCCCGGCTGTGGGGATTATTCAATCCTGGCGCAGATGAAGAAAATCATGCCGTCGCTGGGCATCCCCCGCGAGCAGATCGTCTTCATCTCCGGCATCGGCTGCTCCAGCCGCTTCCCGTACTACATGAACACCTACGGGATGCACAGCATCCACGGCCGGGCCCCGGCGTTCGCCACCGGGCTGAAGATAGCGCGGCCGGACCTGCACGTCTGGGTGATTACCGGCGACGGAGACGGCCTTTCCATCGGCGGCAATCACCTGATGCACGCCATCCGGCGGAATGTGGATATCAATGTCATCCTCTTCAACAACCGCATCTATGGTTTGACGAAGGGGCAGTACTCGCCCACTTCACCGCTGGGCAAGGTGACCAAGAGCACGCCGATGGGGAGCGTCGACTTTCCGCTGCACCCGCTTTCGGTCGCGATCGGCTGCGAGGCGACGTTCGTGGCCCGCACGATCGACGTGAACATCCAGCACCTGGGCGTCGTGCTTCGCCGGGCGGCCGAGCACAAGGGAGTCTCGTTCGTCGAGGTGTACCAGAACTGCAACGTCTTCAACGACGGCGCCTGGGAGTACGCATCGGACAAGAAGGTCCGCGACGACAACGTCCTGGAGCTGGAGCACGGCAAGCCGCTGATCTTCGGCAAGAATCGTGACAAGGGAATCCGCCTCAACGGGACGACGCCCGAGGTGGTCGATTTGAACAACGGCGTCAAAGAGGACGACCTCGTGTTCCACGACGAGAAGGCCGAGGAGCCGACGCTCGCGTATCTCCTGAGCCGGATGCGTCACCCCGAGTTCCCCGAGCCGATCGGCGTGTTCCGGGCCGTCGATCGCACGACCTACGAAGCCGAGGTGAACCACCAGACCGAGGTCGCCCGTGAGAAAAAGGGCGAAGGCGATCTGGCCGCCCTCTTCAGCACCGGCGACACCTGGACGGTGGAGTAGCGATGAGAAATTGCAAATTGCAAAGTGAAAACTGCAAATTTCAAATTAGATACGCCGCAGATCTTCAACAATTGATGATTTGCAATTTGCAATTGTCACTTTGCAATTCCCCTCGTCCCGCGTCCGCCAGGAGCCAACCTCGTGAGAACGCCGCTGATCGCCGGCAATTGGAAGATGAACCTCCATCGGCCTGAGGCGGTCGCGCTGGCCGAGGCGATTCGCGACGGTTTGAAGAAGGACGCCCAGGCGGAAGTCGCGGTCTGTCCGCCGTCGGTGTATTTGGATGGAGTCGCGCAGGCGGTGAGGGGTTCGGCCGTCGCGGTCGGCGCTCAGAACATGTACCACGAGGCGAATGGGGCCTTCACCGGCGAGCTAAGCGCCTCAATGCTCAAGGATGTCGGCTGCAAGTATGTGATTCTCGGCCACAGCGAACGGCGGCACATCCTGGGCGAGACGAACCAGGATGTGAACCGCAAGCTGCTGGCGGCCCTGGCCGCCGGGCTGTCGCCGATCGTCTGCGTCGGTGAGACGCTTGCCCAGCGCGAGGCGGGACAGACCGCCGACGTGGTCTGGGAGCAGTTCTTCGGCTCGCTGGCCGGCGTGTCGGCCGAGCAGGCGACGCAGGTGGTCCTCGCCTATGAGCCGGTCTGGGCCATCGGCACAGGAAAAACCGCCACGCCGGAGCAGGCGGAGGCGGTCCATGCCGATCTTCGCAAAATCCTGGAAGTCCGGTATAATTCCCAAACGGCTCAGGCGGTGCGCATCCAGTACGGCGGCAGCGTCAAGCCCGACAACGCCGCCGAGCTGCTGTCGCAACCGAACATCGACGGCGCTTTAGTCGGCGGGGCCTCGCTCAAGGCCGAGCAGTTCCTGGCGATCGTCGCCGCGGCGTAATGTCGTCTTTCGCTCCGCGAAAGAATGCGGCGTCCGAGTGTCGTCTTTCGCTCCCGCGAAAGAACGTCCTTTCGCGGAGCGAAAGGCGACTTTGTAGTCCTCCACCCCTCGATGAGTCATGCAGACGTTCTGGCAATTCTTCTTCGGCGTCGCGTTGGCTTTGACGTCGCTGTTCTTGATCCTCTTGGTCCTCGTGCAGCGCGGCCGCGGAGGCGGCCTGGCCGGCGCCTTGGGCGGACCCGGCGGGCAGAGCGCCTTCGGCACGAAGGCCGGCGACACGTTCACCTGGGTCACCGCGGGAACGGCGCTGGTGTGGATCTTCCTGGCGATGGCGGCCATCAAGCTGATCGGCGAAGGGACCGGCGGCTTCGGAAACATCTCCGGCACGACCGGCCTCACCCCCGCAATGGAATCGTCGCTGACGGATGAAAACCGCGGCGCCCCCGTTCGCGGAGACGTACCGCTCGGCGGCGCCGCAGGACTAACCGGCGAAGACGTCGCGCCGACCGCGCCCGCGGGCGACGCGGAAACGGATGAGTAGGCCTCAAACAAAGTCGGCTCAGGGTATCGGCGTTTCCAAGTCGCCAAGAATCCACGCCCCGAAGGGGCGACGGCATATAGCCACGGGCGCAAGCCCGTGGATGCAAACCAACACCAACTTTTGAAGCCCCGAAGGGGCGACAGCGATTCTCGGCTATTGCCTCTGTCGCCCCTTCGGGGCTTTCCTTCGATGGTTTGCATTGGCGTTCCAGGGGCTGACGCCCCTGGCTACATGCCTGCGCCCCTTCGGGGCGAAAGAGTCGCAGGGACGGCTTGGTCCATCGCTATTCGATTTGGAACTACATGATCTCCAGCATGACCGGCTTCGGGGAGGCTCGCCGCGAGGCGGAGGGGCTTGCCGTCGCCGTCGAAATTCGCACCGTCAACAACCGGCACTTCAAGCTCGGCGTGCGGGCGCCGGAAGGCTACGGCGCGCTGGAGGTCCATGTCGAAGAGCTGGTCCGCCGATACGTGAACCGCGGCACGGTGCAGGTCTGGCTGCGGATCGACCAGGAGCGGAACCCCGGCGATTTCCGCTTTCACGAGCCGGTGCTCTTGGGCTACTTCCGTCACTTGCAAGACATCGCCGAACGGCTGGAGCTGAACGAGACGCCCCGCCTCGATCAGCTTGTGAACCTGCCCGGCGTCGTGGATGAAGCCGCCGCGGCCAGCGCCGATACCGATGCGGTCTGGCCCGCGGTCGAGCAGGCCTTGATCGCCGCCGTGGAAAAGCTCGCCGCGATGCGGGCCGATGAAGGCCGGGCGATGGCCGCCGACCTGGAGGAGAATCTCAACCACGTCGCCCAGCGGCTGGACGCCGTGGAGCGGCAGGCGCCGGCGGTGGTCGAGGCGT
>JAHWKS010000420.1 GCA_019347795.1 Planctomycetota bacterium
GGCGAAAACCCGGCGCCCACCGGGCACATCCTCGAAGAGCACATGACGTTCCTCAAAGAGGCCGATCCGCACGAGTTCGAGTTGTACAACCTGCGCGAGGACATCGGCGAAACCACGAACCTCGCGGAGCGCGAGTCGGAGCGAGCCGCGGCGATGGTCAGGCGGCTCACCGACCTCTATCACGAAGTCCGCAGCGAAAGCCCCACCTGGCCCGCCTGGGAATGGCCCCGCTACGAAGCTGGCCGCATCCGCGCCGGCCGCGAGAAACAGTAACCTGGCTTCTCGCAATACCGAGCCGCAAACCGTTTCCGCTCCTCGCACGCTTGACTTAGTGTTTCCGATACACTACTATTCCAGCAACGATGAAACGCAAGCACACGTACAAGTTTCCGCGGGCGGCGCTGACGGTGGACTGCGTCGTGTTCGGGTTGGATGCGGAGGACCTGAAGGTGCTGCTCATCCAGCGGGACATTCCGCCCTTCGAGGGCCGGTGGGCGCTGCCGGGCGGGTTCGTTCGGGTGGATGAGAAGCTGGAAGACGCGGCCATGCGGGAGCTGAGCGAGGAGACCGGCATCCGTGATGTGTTCCTCGAGCAGCTTTACACCTTCGGCGCCGTGGACCGCGATCCACGGGAGCGCGTGGTCACCGTGGCCTACTACGCGCTGGTGAACCTGCAGGGTCACGACGTCGCCGGCGCCACCGACGCCCGCAGCGCCGCGTGGTTCGCCTTGGATGACACGCCGCCGCTGGCGTTCGATCACGACCAAATCCTGAAGACCGCCCACGACCGGCTCCGCGGCAAAGTCCGCTACCAGCCGATCGGCTTTGAGTTGCTGCCGGAGAAGTTCACGCTCCGGCAATTGCAGAACCTGTACGAGAAGGTGCTCGACCGGCCGCTCGATAAGCGCAACTTCCGAAAGAAGATCCTCGGCATGGGACTCTTGGAGGAGCTGGACGAAGTGGAGCACGACGTCGCCCACCGCGCCGCCCGCCTCTACCGCTTCGACCGCAAAAAGTACGAACGGCTGACGAAGCAGGGATTCAATTTTGAGATTTAGGGGAGCGCCATGACGCCGCAGATTGTGGAAGGCGATTTGCTCGAGCAGCCGGTCGAGGCGATCGTCAACGCGTGGAATCGCAACATTGTTCCCTGGTGGCTGCTGTTGCCGCAGGGCGTGTCCGGCGCGATCAAACGCCGCGCGGGAAGGCAGCCATTTCGGGAGCTTGCCCGGCATGGGCCGATTCCGCTCGGCGGCGCCGTGCTTACGTCGGCGGGACGATTGCCCTTCCGCGGGATCATACACGTGGCGGGCATCAACCTGTTTTGGCGGGCCACGGAAACCTCGGTTCGGCGATCCGTGGTGAACGCGATGCGTATTGCCGAGCACGAGCAATTCGCTTCGATCGCATTTCCGCTGATCGGCGCCGGTTCGGGCGCGTTTCGCCGCGACAAGGCGCTGGAGTTGATGCGGGATGAGTTGGCGAAGCTCGACGCCGCCATAGTCGTGACCATTGCGGTCTATCCGCCCTTGAAGGCGACGCCCAATCCGGCGTCGTTGAGGAAGACATAAGCGCAACGGATGACCCTCGTCCCGCAGGGACGCACGACAATAGCCCACCGATTTATCGGTGGGACGGAGGTCTCCAACCAATGGTGGAGTCCCGTAGGGACGAATGATCCCCCTGGGCGCCGAGCCTCGTTTCATTCGTCCCTCCGGGACTACGTTAACGAAATGTTCCCTGCGCCCACCGATAAATCGGTGGGGTATTGTCGGCGCGTCCCTTCGGGACGGAAACAAAAAACATCTCTCTACGGTTTGCTCTCGCCATGAAAACCCTCATTCTCGTGGATATCCAGAACGACTTCCTTCCCTGCGGGGCGTTGGCCGTGCCGGAGGGGGATGCGGTGATTCCGATCGCGAATCGGCTGCAGCCGCGGTTCGACCTGGTCGTGGCCACCCAGGATTGGCATCCCGCGGACCACGCCAGCTTTGCGGCGAATCATCCCGGCCGCAGCGTGGGGGATGTGATCGAGGTGGACGGCCTGGAGCAGAATCTCTGGCCGGTGCACTGCGTGCAGGAGTCGTCGGGGGCGGAGCTGGCGGCCGATCTCGACCGCGCGCGGATCGCGGCCGTGTTTCGCAAGGGAGAGGATCCGCGGATCGACAGCTACAGCGGCTTCTTCGACAACGGCCATCGCCGCGCGACCGGCCTTGGCGATTACCTGCGGGAGCGGGACGTGCAGGAGGTTTACCTTGCGGGGCTGGCCACCGACTACTGTGTTAAGTTCACCGCCCTGGACGCCCGGCGCCTGGGGTTCGAGACGTACGTCGTCGAAGACGCCTGCCGCGGCGTGAACGCTAAGGAGGGAGACGTGTCCAAGACGCTGGATGAGATGCGATCCGCCGGAGTACACGTCATCGGCAGCGAAGACGTGCTCCGCGCCGGGAAGGAAGCATGACGATGAACGCTCAGGAAGCGAAACGAATCAGCAAGTTCCTCAGCTACGTGTTGCGGCACGACCCGGGATCGATCGGCGTGGAGCTGTCGCCCGCCGGCTGGGTTCCCGTTGAGACGCTGATAGCTGCTGCAAACCGGCATGGAAGCCCACTCACCGTCGAGCAGCTTCACGAGGTCGTTCGCACGAGCGATAAGCAGCGGTTTGCCCTCAGCGAAGACGGTTTGCAGATTCGGGCCAATCAGGGACACTCGGTGTCCGTGGAGCTGGGCTACGAACCGGCCGTCCCGCCCGAGTTGTTGTATCACGGCACGACGGCAAAGTTTCTCGACGCCATCCGCCGCGAGGGACTCAAGAAAGGCCGCCGCCATCACGTCCACCTCTCCGCGACGATCGAAACCGCCACGGCGGTCGGCGGGCGTCGCGGCAAGCCGGTGATCCTCGCCGTCCGCGCGGCCGAGATGCACAGAGCCGGCGCGCCGTTTTACGTCACGCCGAACAAGGTCTGGCTGACCGACGCGGTCCCGATCGGCTACATCGACTTTCCCAAACTCCGATGAACCCATCGCCTTCGACGTCCGGCTTGCCCTCCGACTACGCGGCGCGGATGGATCGCGCCCGCTTGAGCTTGGATGGATTGTCGGTCGGTGACGCGTTCGGCGAGACGTTCTTCTATCGCGAAAGCTCCGTCGTGTGGGCGATTCATCAGCGTCAGACGGATTCGCCGCCGTGGCGGTGGACGGACGATACGGCGACGGCGATCAGCATTGTGGAGACGCTCGCGGAGCATGGCCGGATCGATCAGGATGCGCTGGCCGAGCGGATGGCCCAGCGGTACGCGCTGGAGCCGTGGCGAGGGTATGGAGCGGCCGCACAACAGATACTGGCTGACATCGGCGAGGGGGCGTCGTGGCGCGCTGTTTCCTCAGCGGCGTTCGGCGGGGAAGGCTCGATGGGCAACGGTTCCGCGATGCGGGTCGCTCCGGTCGGCGCATACTTCTCGGATGATCTTGAGAGTGTCGTGGAAAACGCGCGGCTCTCGGCCGAGGTGACGCACTATCATCCGGACGGCCGGGCCGGGGCGATCGCCGTCGCGGTGGCCGCGGCGATGGCGTGGCGGCTCCGCGAGTCGCAGCAGGAAAAGCGCCGTCGCGAATTGCTTCAAGCGGTGCTTGATCTGACTCCGGCCGGTTCAACGCATGACGGGCTGCAAAAAGCCGCCGCCTTGCCGGTGAACGCCGACGTGGAGACGGCGATCCAGACCCTGGGCAATGGATCAAACATTCTCTGCCTGGACACGGTCCCCTTTTGCATCTGGTGCGCCGCCGGGCGCCTGGACAACTTCGAGGAGGCGATGTGGACCACGGTTTCCGGACTGGGCGACCGCGACACGACGTGCGCCATCGTGGGCGGCATCGTCTCGCTCTCGGCCGGCCGCGAGTCGATTCCGCCGTCGTGGCTCTCCGCCCGCGAGCCGCTCCCGGAGCCTGCTCTGGGCAGAGGCGAACCTGGATGAACGTCGGTTCTCGAATCAAGTGACCATCATGCTGCTTGAGATTGCGATCGGCGACGCATACGGCGCGGGCTTTGAGTACGTCAAACCCAAACTGGTCCGCGCGGGGAATGACCTCTCGCGGTACGTCCAGCATCCGCGCCACGGGACCGCCCCGGGCGCCTATACGGACGATACGCAGATGAGCCTGGCGATGGCCGAGGCGTTGTTGGAGGAGATCCCCTGGACCCCGGAGGACCTCGCCCAGAAGTTCCTTGACGCCTTTCATCGCGATCCCCGTGAAGGTTACTCGTCGCACTTTTACGATTTTCTTTGCCGCACCCAAAGAAGCGAAGAATTTCTGGCGAACATCCGCCCCGAGAGCGAGAAGAGCGGCGCCTCGATGCGAGCGGGGCCGCTAGGGGTGCTGCCGAATACGGCGGACGTGATCGGCCGCTCGCAAGTGCAGGCGGCGCTCACGCATAATACGCCGCTGGGGATCGCGGCCGCCACAGCATCGGCCTTGGCCAGCCATTACTGCTATCACCGTGTGGGACCGAAGGCGGAACTGGGCCGGTTTCTGGACCGTCACGTGCCCGGCGACTGGTCGGCCCCCTGGAAAGGCAAGGTCGGATCTTCCGGCTGGATGAGCGTGCGAGCCGCCGTCACTGCGATTATCGAACACGACCGCGCCAGCGACGTGCTGCGGGCGTGCATCGCGTACACCGGCGACGTGGACACCGTCGCAGCGGTCGCGATGGGGCCCGCTTCCTGGTGCGACGAAATCGAACAGGATTTACCCGCATGCCTTCACGACGGGCTGGAGCGCGGTCCATTCGGATATGACTATCTCGCCTCGATTGACCAGCGGCTTGAGCAGATGTTTCCGCGTCCCCGACACGCACGAACTTGAAAGCGTAGCTCGCACTTTGCCATGACCATCTACTTCTACTCCAAGGCGACGGAGTACCACGAGTTCTCGAACTTCAGCCCGCACGGGTTTGAGCTGGATGGGGCGTACTGGCCGACGGTGGAGCATTACTTTTAGGCCCAGAAGTTCCCCGGCGAGGAGTATGCGGAGGAAATCCGCGCAGCCCGCACTCCCGCGGTCGCCAAGAAGATGGGACGATCGCGGCGGCACAAACTGCGGGAAGACTGGGAGCAGGTCAAAGACGACGTAATGCGGCGAGCCGTGCGGCGGAAGTTTGAGACGGACGCCGACCTTCGCGAGCTGCTGCTTGCGACCAGTGATGAGCCGCTCGTGGAAAACGCCCCTACCGACTACTATTGGGGCTGCGGCAAGACCGGAACCGGCCGAAATATGCTGGGCAAGATGTTGATGGAGGTGCGGGCGCAGCTTCGTCAATCGATTCCAACCTGAGGGAGGATCGAACGCAAGGACGGCACATGGCCCGGAGAGAGACAAACGCAAAAGGCGCGAGAGACGGAAGGGGCGCAAACGCCGCAGCGCGCCTCACGCTCGCATGGTTGTCGCAGAGAGTTGGAGAAATATTGAGAGGCGACGTTCGTGGACAGACAGGAAGATGTAGAACCGATCGCTGATGGGAAACGCCTGCGCTTCGTGCGTCGCGGGACGTGGGAGTACGCGACGCGGAAGGATGCGACGGGGGTCGTGGTGGTCGCGGCGTTGACGGACGAGGGGAAGGTGCTGCTGGTCGAGCAGTACCGCATTCCCATCCAGCGGCGCACCCTCGAGCTGCCGGCGGGGCTGGCCGGGGATGAGCCGGGCGCCGAACAGGAGCGTCTCTTGGAAGCGGCGAAGCGAGAGTTGCTCGAGGAGACCGGCTACGTTGCGGACCAATGGCGCGAAGTTTTCACCGGCC